>JAVVGE010000119.1:0-7562 GCA_032249255.1 Desulfurococcales archaeon
CTATGCATTATAGAGCATAGAAGCCTTAAAACCCCGCCCTAAAGAGCGAGGCTTGTCCAGTTGTCAAACGTGGATTATTCAAATGTATAAAGCTGAACAAAGTATTCAACGCAGACTTAGTAAGAGCATACAACATTTTTATAACCCCGAGCCCTGAGAGGGGTAGGGGTAACGGGCTGGAGACCCAGCCCAGGATTGAACCCAGAAAACAGGGGAATGTAATCCCAAACCTCCCGCCTTAGCGGGAACCCTCGCCCTTCAGGGCGGGGAAGAGGTCAGATCTATTCTGGTTAATATTTATCATCTGTTGTAGACTAGGGATTATCTTCTATAGGATTGAAAGCTATAGAGTCAAGGGAAAAGGATTGAAAGAGAATAGAATTGAGGGTTGTATATGAGTCGGAAGATGATCTACAAGATTGAGAGGTTAGAGATCTCTGCTATAGCCCATGCTACAGAGGACCTCGATAGGGTTATAGCTGCATTAAAGAATGCCATACCAAGGGATCTGTGGAACGAGCTTGAGAGAAGTATGAGGATCTCGTCTCTTGAGGGATATTACGGTAATCCAGTTACGAGGATTGTTGCCGTTTTAAAGGGTAAGGAGGCCGAGAATGCTGTAAAGCATATACTCCTAAGTATTGATCGAAGCGATTTTGAAACCTTGGTATTCACTCTTGATAGAAGATTCGATGGGAAAGGGAGGGTCTTCATAAGGCTTTCAAAGCAGGATGCATATCTAGGTAAGCTCAGAATAGCCGAGGGGGATGATGTGCTGAAAATAGTTATAACGCTACCTGGTGCTAGAAGGATAGAAGATGTTGAGAAGGCTCTAAGATCTCTGAGAGGTGAGTAGCTACTGCCATACGCAGACCTCTTATCACTAGTTGAAAATATTGAGAGGGAGAAGCTGATCTCGATATATAGGCTACTGGGTTACAGGGTTCTGGGTCTCATAGGGATAGATAATGTTGAGGCAGTAGGCAACATAGTCATGATCCCTAGAAAGGTTGTGGATGATATAAGAATATTCAAGCCTAGTGAGAGATATTTAGTAGCATATAGACCTTCTAATAAAGATCATGCTAGAAGAGCTGGCAAAGTGAGAAAAGCCTCCACGATATTATTTGAAAACGGCAACGTAGAGCTATGTGATGAGGAGCAAATAGAGGTGATGAAAGGAGGATCTGCCGCTATTGAACTCCTTCTAAGTCCCTTGCTAGATAGCGGCACCCTGCCTCGATACTTATTTAGGATGAGGAGATGTATAGAGCTAGCATATAGAGAGGGGGTCGATATAGTTATATCTTCTGGGGCTAGGAGCCTTGAGGAGCTATGGTCCTCAGGATCTATAGTAGCTCTTGGATCTATGGTAGGTGTTAAAGTGATAGCGTATAACTGGGTAGAGGTGTTGAGGAGATGGAGACCTGGCTTGCATTTATAATAGCCTCGATCTCCTTATCCCTCTCTATAGCCTCTATACTCACTATTGTGATCCTTATAAAAAGAATGTCTAGGAGGGGATGGGTTAATAGAACCCGGTTAGGTAGCACTAGTGTGAGTAGCAAGCGACTGAAAAGATATGTGGTCTTCAGAATTATTAGGCTGGATGAGAACCCGAGCTTTGAAGAGCTTGAGAGGTGCTTAAAAGAGGCTGTTAGAGAGGGATTGGGACTTCTAGGCTATTCAGAGACTAGCATAAAGTTGATTAGATATAATGTTGAGAGCGGCGTGGGGATCTTTAAGATTGTCTCAAGCGATATATATCCAACAGTATTTTTGGTATCGAGGCTGAGGAGATGTGGAGAAAAGAGGTTCTTGATCTCTCCCCTAAAGATCACTGGCACTATAAAAAGTGCGTATAAAAAGATCTCTGTGTATGAGAAGAAGTATAGATGATTAACATATTGGGTTCTAGGCATCATGGAGCTTACCCCGCCCTTAAGGGCTGGGCTTCCTGTTTCATTGCCCCGCCATGCCAGTAGCCATTGGCTATAGGTAGTGAGTGGAGCTCCACAGGCACTAAGGATAGCTCCAACTCCGCACTCCTAAGGATGTCTAGGGAAGCGTTGTAATCTCTATCCATGGTCAAGCCGCACTTTGGGCATGTGAGTATGCGGTCTGCTAAAGATAGGTCTTCCTTCACAAACCCACACCTCGCACAGGTCTTCGAGGTCATGGCTGGATTGGCAACCTCAGGGTTTTCCCATAATTCTCCAGCTGGTGCCTCAGGATCTCCTTCAGCTCGTGGAAGGCGACATCATATAGCCCTCGCCTCAAAATCCTCTCTGATTTCCCTATTAATTGCCTAACCTCGATATCCTCCATCACAACTACATCATAGTGTTCGGCGAACCATTTGCCGAGCTCCATGTATATATCCCTTCTGAGGTTCTTCAAATGTTCATAGGCTCTTGCGAGCTTGATCCCTGCTTTGAACCAGTTTTTGGAGAGATACCTCTTCCTTGAGAGCTCTTTATGCAGCCTCCTCACCTTGTTGAGTGGAAAATCCCTGTGAATGATAACCTTGAAAACCCCTAGCTTAGATAATCTCAGAAGCACGAGCTTCTTCCTATTCTTCTTACCCCTCACCCTTATTTCTCTAACCCTGAGTATCTCCCCTTTTGCTGGTAGACCAGGCTGCGGTATTTATGGGGCTTCTTCTCCCTGGAGAACCCTGCTAAGCCATTGAGAAACCTCTGCCCAGCCTCGTAGAAGCGATCCCCAATCTGCTGCACCACCTGCGAATAGATCTGCTGATAATCCCTATCACGCTTCCTTAGATCAAGTGCCAGTTGCCTCAACCCTGTCGGTGTCAGCCCCTTTCCATCCCTCTGGTAGAAGTATGTGTCCGCCCACCGCAGGGTGTTATAGATCTCACATGCTAGCATCAGCGGGCTTTTAAAGCCCCCAGTGTCCTCTTATCAGTATATGCCCTATACCTAAACCCTACGGCGGGCATCAACCAAAACATAGCACAGGGGTTTAAAAGCAAGAACATCCCGCCTCAGAGAGATGAGGTTTTCAGCTGTAATACTTTATAAATACCATAGGTTCGACTCACACTATATGATAAGATATAATCCTAGATATTACTACAGTAGTTATGATGAATGTTATAAGCGGTATATATGGGTTACCAAGCAGAGGAACAGAACAATAGCTTGGTGTAGAGGCTATTATTGATAGATATAGCGTAATTGCTAGCCTATCCCTTCTAGAGCCCCCGTAATAATATAGAGCCCTTGAGAGATCCTGGATAGAAGATCTGAGCTCGCTTACCAGTAGAAGAGAAATGGCTATTGACGATGTGAGGGTATATATAGCCGCGATCGGCATCTTAGATATGACAAGGATCAAGATCGTGTTAAATGTTATAGTTAGTGCTAGCATTAGTATAGATGATCTCCTAATTAATATAGAGCTAGATATTCCTAGAATCTCTAGATACCTTATCAACAGCTATTCCCCCTGAGATCCTGCTCAGGATCAGCCTGGATACGCTATCTAAAACACCTCCCTCCCCAGCATCTATGCTCCAGGGCTCTATATCCACATCTAGGAAAGATCCATTGTTGTGGGTTGAGATGTAGATGTTCACATCGGCTCCCACACCTATTGAGTATCTATATATAAGCCTTAGCCTGGCATTGACGCGATCACCCTTTTCAAGGATCTCCTTCTCAGCTATATCGAAAAACTCGGTTCTCTCGAGATATTTGAGGATCGCTGATGCCAAGTCCCTTGGTGAATACCCCTCAACGAAATAGCTATAGCTCTTTGTAGGGATCAGCTTCTCTATGTATGTTGAGGCGGGCTCAAATCTAGATCTAACTATCTGCATGTGAATCACAGATCCTAGTAAGGAGATTAAGGATATAAGCAGAACTCCCAAGGGCGATATAAAAGCCTTACTTCCTTGAAATATAAATACTCTCCCAATCTCGTAAAGTGATACGTAGATCATTATTGCTAGGAGCTCTGTAAAGGCGAGGGAGACTAGGGGAAGGATGCTAGACAGCCAGGCAGCCCCCCCTGATATGAGTATAGCGCTGCTACTTAGAGAGATGCGCAGCACATATGATCTATTAAAGAGGATCAGGAAAAAGCTGGATGCGATACCTGCTGTAAAAGAGTATATATACTCATTACCTTCTTCACTAACCCTTCTGTACTGAATAGCTTCACCAGAGCTGTGTTCTTTATAACATGCGATCTCAACATTAAAGCTGGAAAGGGTTTTGTTGCTTATGATATTCATGATTTCTCTAGATCCAATCTTAATTATAACTATGTTTGGGCTACCAAGATCTATAGATTTTTCTATAAGTTTCGGTGACGTTACTATGCCGCCGCTATATACGATCTGCTTAAATACATCGTTAAGAACCTCCCCGACACATGCAACCATACTAACTTTCTCCAACACTCCAACAGGGAATCGTCCTAAAAAAACGTTGAAGCTGTTATTGCCGTAGTAGATAATTGATGGTAAGTAATTGCTTCCACTATATAGGCTCGATGGATATATATGGACAGTTTTTTCACTATCTATACATATCCCGGAGATATCTTTCCACACTTGATCAATAGATGAGGATCTGTCCAGCTTGTCACAATCTATCACGATCATAGAGAATACCCTAAATGTTTTATTGCCGGCCTGTATCACTATAGGCTCCTCTAAAACTGGATAGTATATCTTCATAACCACCCCTGAGAGATCCTCACCGATTTTAAGCCCCTCTGACGAGTATAGAAATACCATGTCACTCGGCATCTCTATCCCTTCCCTTATCCTTATTGAAACATAGTAAGGCTCTGCGCGAAGGGGATATGCAGCCACTAGTGCGAGGGAGGCTATTGCCATTACGAGTAATAGATACTCCCATGAGAGTATGAGCCTCTTAACATATCTCCCTATTATAATTAGCTGGGGAAGCATCTGCTGCTCAGCTATTGAGTATAGATATCTCCGCCCCTCCTCACCAGATATCCCGGCCCCATATGCCCTTATTAGTATAGCTATTACAAGGCTCAGAAGCAGTATAAAGACTGCTATATGCAACAGGCTAGCAAGATCCATTATCCCACCTATACGATTCCCAGGGAGCTGAAAACCGTGTATATAGCTATAGCTATTCCGGAACCGGCTAGGAGGGAGCTAGCTATTATCATGAGCTGCTTCTCCGCATCCCCTCCGAATCTAGATGCGAACCACCTAATAAATGAGCCTAATATGAAGAGGATCCCTAGATCTGTTGTAAGGGTAAGACCTATTATGAAGGGTATAGGGGTGAAGCTCTTCCCAGTAAGCCTATCTAGGGTTGCTAAGAGCACCATTATAAGAACGCCTACCAAAGCTCCTGGAAGTATCGATGCTGGGTCGAGCTCACCCCTATACACAGACAGGCTCCAGAGGGTATATGGTATCCACCTATCCAGGGGCATCCTATCGGGGTTATTTCCATATATATTGATCAATAGATAGCCATAGTAAATAGTTATTAGAGAGCCTAAGAGGAATGAGACGGAGAATAGGGAGAGTATGAAAGCTGGTGATATACCCAGTATCCTTGAGGCTCTCAATATGTGGAGCGAGGAAGCGCTTAGAGAAGAGGGCATGGGGATCCCTAAATAATGATCCATGTACACATATGGGGCGAAACCCCGGTATCCAGCTAGATACATATATATCGTTGATACCGGGTAAAAAGCCTGTGAGATCGTGCCAGCTTCTCCGGCTCCCCACGAGGTTATGATCATGAGAATAGGGATAATGATCAGTATTAGAATTAGGCCGAACAGTATAAAGCTGGGGCCAGAAGTCCCTGACCTTAGGTAGGATAGTAATAGAATAGCTAGGAGACCTAGTAGAAGCATGGCCAGTAAGAAGCCGGCTCTCCGACTCTCCATGAGAGTTCTGGCTGTATGTGATATAGGAGCCCCTATATTTCTAACAACCATAAGCATTAGGAGAAAAACAGTGCCAAATACTATAGAGGCTAGATACCATGACGCAGATGTGGTTAGATTGTCTGAGGAAGCGCCTGGGGATACTCGATATAGATATAGAGAGGCCCCTATAGGGAGGAAAATAAAGCCTGTGATGACGCTCCCCCCACCTATGCTTATAGAGACTCTAGGGGGTAGAAGAAGGGCTATCAAGAGTATTGGGAGGTTAAAGGTGATAGAGGCTAGGATACCATAGCCCATGCCGGTGAAGATCGGGGTGAAATCTAGGGAGCCGGGGGGTGAGATTATCAAGCCCATCTGGATCAGGATGCCTATTATGATCGCCAGGATCACAGATCTATGGGTCTTAATCAGAGAGACAACCTGCGCTATCATGGCCGATGCTATACCCAGTGGATATGGGAGGTTAAGCTTATCGAGAAACACGTGTCTCAGTATATAGGCAAAACCGACTCCGACTAGGCTCAGAGCTGCGAGGGCTAGATATGTATATGGCCACTCACACGTGAAAATATTTGGAAAACATGTGCTAGATACCGGGTATAGCCAGCTTGGGAAATCGCCCTCTCTATAGAAAAGCCAATAGATCTTTGATGTTAAGTAGTAGGTGATCAACATGCCAGACGTTATAACGGTTGAGAGCGATATACCAAATGCCATTACAGTAGCTATGAAGATCTCCCTAGGATCCGCGCCCCTTCCTAGGAGAAGCCTAGCTATCACGGGAACAACTACTAGATCTATCTCAGCAACCGTGTAACCACTAACAGCATAGCCATAGCTATCTATAAACCCCATGAATAGCCCTATCAAAAACCCCATAATCATAGATCTTCTAATATCAATCCTAGCTCTCAGCTCTAAAAGAGGCCTTACCTCATACCTCGAGCTCCTATTCATATACTTTCCTCTGAACCTTCTAGCCGCCTGTCCCTCATTAGCCTCTGATATTCTCTTGTTTCAGATTCGCCATGTTTTCTCCTCCAAAGGGTTTTTATGATATCTCTGTAGTCATCGAGGGACTTCCACCTCCCCCACAGAGACCTAGTGATCTCTATGGGTTCGTGGGTGGCTGTTGAGCCCAGCGGCACCGGGCTCCCATCTAGACTTGAAACCCCGAAGCCCTTCTCAGCAATGCCCTCATAAAGGGCTTCGACCTCGAGAGCTCTAAGAATCATCGTATCCCGAGGTCTCTCTACGCCCAGATCTAGCAGAGATATCGCCTCATCATCAAAATAGATAGGGATTGGGTGCTTATAAGCTTAAGCCCAGACAACAAATGAATATAAAAGCATCCCCACTACCATAAAAGGATACAGCCCTCAATAACTATTACTCCTCTCATCCTCATGGCTTCTCTTACTATTAGGTTTGCTGTCTTCATCCTATAGTCCCTCTTCTTTTTTCCTTCTCTAAGCTTTTCCATAGCCTTCCTAGCCTCTCTGCTACCAGATCCATTTCTCCTCTGAATACTCTCCTTCCTATAGCTATAGCCCAGCGTCGCCTTGGCAAGGTCTATTCCAAGTATTATTGCGAATGCCTCGTATAGAGTTGCTACAGAATCCTCATTAACATCAACAGGCTTA
>JAVVGE010000120.1:0-7549 GCA_032249255.1 Desulfurococcales archaeon
GGGTGCGCGTCCACAAACTTCTTAACGCGATATGGCCTATCTTGAAGCGGGGATGGGGGATAAATATTGGAATGTTTCTAAAAACCGGGATATAGCTATGGGGTTTTATAATTAGGATAGCAGTGTATTACAATGGGTGTCAGTGAGGTGAGTAAGATCCTTGAGGCGCTCGCTAGAAAGCCTTTCGCGGTGATAGGGCATAGAGGGGCTGCGGGGCTTGCTCCTGAGAATACCCTTGCCGCGTTCTCGAGGGCTATTGATCTGGGCTCGGATCTTGTTGAGGTTGATGTGCAGGTCACGTCTGACGGGGTTGCTATAGCTATGCACGATGAGGATCTCAAGAGGGTTACTGGACCGGATATTAATGTGAGGAGTAGCACCTATGAAAGGCTATCCAGTATCAGGATCCGCGGTGAGGCGATACCGAGGCTCGAGGATGTTCTGAGGCTATGTGTAGACAAGGTCGGGATTCTGGTGGAGATCAAAGTGCCTGGTGATGAGATGCATGTTATAGATGTGATCAGAGCCCTGGGAGCCGAGAAATGGGTGGCCATAATAAGCTTCTATGAGGAGCCTCTCAAGCGGGTGAAGAAAACTTCTCCAACAATACCTGTTGGGATCGTTTATATGCAACCTCCAGGGAAGATGCTAGATGCTAAGAGAGAAGGGTACGAGATGGTTCTACCTAGGTATGGCCTAGCAACGACCAAGTCTATAGGGCTGGCCCACAAACTAGGGATCAAAGTAGTAGCATGGACAGTCAACGAAGAGAAATGGGTTAGGGAGCTGGCCTCAAGAGGGATCGACGGGATAGCTAGCGACTATCCAGACATGGTTATAAGGGTTAGGAACACCATCTCAAGGACATGAGAATCTAGAAATGTCTGTAGACATTATATAGAGCATCAAAATATAGTGTATATAGCAATATAAAAACCAGTGTTAAGCTATCTATAATCCTGAAGAACTCCGAGGCAACAGTATTCCACATATGTGGAGGAGCATCGATAGATAAAGCACTTCTACAAATCCCAGGATGGCTATTAGTTAAGATATATATTCACCTAGACCACCTCAAACCATTGCCGTCTAGATGCCCCTATATATACCCATAGAGGATTTCGAGATATATTAGCTTTGTACATTACACTAGGAATATGCCTCGCCCCTTTAGATTGGAGTATTTTTATAAGCTCCTATATGACTATGGGTGAAAGTGTTTTGATGGGCTGAGAGTCGATATCCCGATTTAGCAATATGTTGGTGTACTTCGATATTCTTAAAAGGGAGACCCTGAACCGTACCCCCAGCCCAATGATCATTGAGGTAGAGCCAATAACCCTCACCAGAAGGGTAGCATCCAAGACTCCAGCATAGATAAGATAATCTATTATAGATTGAGAGGGAACTATATGGCCTCCTAATAGTTATAGTTAAGACTGACCACGCCGCGAAACACGTAAGGCGGATCATCTCGAGCAAGCTATAGAATTTGATTATTTGATAGTGATCCAAATCCTGCCCTAGCGATGTTTATGACCCGCTTTTATGTGTATAGGTATAGTAGATCTATGGGATCGATGTTGTTCTGAGAGCCTTTTATGGAAAAAGATCTGCCATCATAGATAGCTAGGCAACATATTTAGCAGGAGCATAGACCCTTAACTTGAGAAGTTGTTACGATAGATCTTTACTAATTATATATTGTATGTTCCTATTTATCGAGTTTCTTATAACATCTATGAGGGCCTTTGTAATTTCTACCACGTCTCTTCTCGATAGACTCTCAGCTATTTTTTTCTTTTCATCATCTATGAAACCGCCTATCTGATCTTCTATGCTTGACACGATCTTCATTATTACATCATAGGATTCCCCTCTATATACTGAGTCTTGCAGATCTGTTAGAGATGCAAAGATCCTGTAGACTGTATCTATGCTCTTCTGAGGGACTTCCGGGCACTTAGGCGCTCTGGATATAGCGTCAAGCGTGAGTGTCTTTAGCTCTTCTATAAAGATGCTGTGGATCTTTTCTAGGGGGTTACTCCCGGGATCCGAGATCAGTTGTAGTCCGAACCTCTCTGCCAGTTCCAATATCCTCTCTCTGGGGTTCTTGTTGATCTCTTCGATATATTTAGTTATCTCGCCTCTCTTCTCAATAGCTCTAGAGATTTCCTCCACATGTCTTGAGAGACACTCCAAACCCTTTCTGGATATATATTGCTTTATATAGCTGAGCAGCTGATCTGCACTACTTCTATTAAAGTAGATCGTTACACCCTCACTCAGTATCACGCCCTTTTCAGCATATCTATATAAATCTATGGGACTTAACGTTACCCTAGCTATCCTGACACTTTTCTTGAAGATCAGCCCGCTTCGGCAGTAGATCTCGATAGCCATGCTCTCAGTATCTAACCTTGCTGAGCACTTAGTATATTTCTTCCTATCCTTGTCTACCTTCTCAACACCTATATCCACAGTACTCATGAAACCACCTCATCGATCCTCAGATCTGGATTAACTATCTCCAGGGATCTGTGCCCCTGGACAATATGATCTGGAGCCTCTATTTCCGGGAATCCCAGCAAAGCTACTAGATCGTATAGCCCAAGCCTCAAGCCATACTCCACATATACGCCCTCATGGGATAATAGCTCCTGGAAGCTTCCTAGATACTTGGTGTATGAGGCCAGCATATCTTCATAGAGTGTTTTGGGTGCCCTGAATATTGTTAGGATAGAAGATGCCCTATAGATAGAGGAGGGATCCTCAAAGCCCCAAGACACGCATTTCTCTAGAACCCTGAAGCTATTATATATATCACCATATACAGCGGTGCTAGCCCCTATGAGGGCAGCGACCACATATCTTCTAACACCTATCCTCCTATTAATGCTAATGAAACCCATGACCCTTTCGAGGCTCTGGAGTATTATCTCTACTATCCTCGCCTCAAGCCCTCTCTGCTTCAACACCCTTTCTCCTGTAAAGCCGTAGAGATTCGAGAATCGATCTCTATCTATGAGGATCACACCCCCAGCCCTCCTCCTAGCAATCTCATACGAAGCATAGGAAGAGCTCTTTTCAAAAACACTCGACCCTTTCCCAGGCATTATGAGCACCACTACACTATCCTCCCTCCCAACAGGGGAGTGACTAAGCACGAGGGGGGAGTAGGGTTTTGAGGCATCTACTACATAGATCTTATGCCTCGACATCTCTATTAGCAGGAGCCTGAGCTTGCTTCTCAGAATATCTCCATATTTCCTTATATAGTCCAGCCATAATCCTCCCTCTATATTCGGCACAATAGTAGCACTTGCCGAGGTTACCCACTTATCCCCGAGAGCTATTCTATGTAGATAGCACCTGGGCACATTTATATTCTCTATATCACCTACCACCACTACCGAGCACTCCTCAAGAACCGGAGAGGGTCTCGGGATATTCAGTATCTTCTGAAGTAGATCCTCAGCCACTATGATCACCCCCTCCTTGACCCTTAACCTCAATGACCCCTAGATACTCAATATACTCAGTCCTCTTACTGGTCTCGGAATACATTCTGGCATAGAAGCTGGATGCATGGAGGGAGAATGGGAGCTCCGTTATGGAGATTCTGCTGGCTATGGATAGCTTCTCCTCTATGATAGACTTGGCGATGGGATAGGCTACTAGAAGCACTATCTTCTCCTCATCCTGCCTCATATTAGATCTATGTATCGATAGTAAGGAGGTGAGGCTCTTTAGAATCTCTTGCGCAGATAATATGCTTCCATCAAACTCCTGAACCTTTTTCGAGAGCTCCTCAAGATCTTTTATCTCTTGGAGAACACCGAACTTTATAACCCTGCTAGCCTCTGGAGCAAGATCCCTAGCCAGATCCCCTATATACTCTAAGTCGAGCTTGATCCTCTCTATAGCTTTATAAGATAGATCCATTGTCTCTCTTAAAAGCCTCTCTGCATCCGGAGCCCTTACGGGCGGGGAAGAGGTTAGCGATGAGAACTCCTCCGAGAGTTTATTGAACATAGTGCCCAGCTCTTGATCAGAGTAACTAGATATCTCTGCTAGATATTTAGCAATCACTCTGAGACCTTCCTTAACCTTCTCCCAATAAATTTCTGTAAGCCTGATCCAGAGTTCTATAACCATGTTAAGGGCTTCAGATCTCTCGCCCAGATCATAGAGCGATAGAGGACTGGTAGATGGTTTGAGAAGGCTTTCCTGAGGCATCATCCTAGCTATCGAATCTAGAGAGGCTAGATAGGATCCGTATGACGCTTCAAGAGCCCCTCTAAGGATAGAAATATATCCTTTATACACCTCCAATATCTTCTCGAGACTGCTATCAACAGAGACATCTTCGGGCTCTGGAAACGGGGACCCAAAGCCCAGAGAGCTCAACTGATTATTACCCCTATTAGCTAGAGCCCTCAGAACCCCCAGCTTGTTAATAGCCTTATTCTTTAGAGAACCTCTCACCTTCTGAACCTCGTCATAGTATGTAGAAGCCCTATCCTCAAGGCTCTTCAATACATCGAGCCCCGCATAATTCAACCTAGATCTTGTATCGTTTAGAAAAGCCTTCGCCTCCTCTATCTTACCCTCCTCATTCTTGACATCAATATCCGAGATCGTTGACGAGACAGAGACTATATCCTTGGATACTTCATTTACAAGGAGACTCAGATCATCTAGCCTCTTAGCCAGTCTCTGCCTAGCTATAGCAGTGGCCTCCACGCTTTTAATCAAGTATTCTCTCGAGGCGAAAACCCCTCCTATCAAGCCAGACACGAGGACCATGGAGAACGGGTTAAGAGGCTGATCAGCCAAGCTTGTTTTTAGCCTCAGAGGCGGGGCAACCCCTATAAAGAGTATGAGGAAAACCATCGATCCTAGAACAAGTGTGATTGCGGGGGATATGACATCTATGACATCTGTCTTCTCCTCTAGAGCGGGGATCCTCTTTATCAACTTAGGAATATAATAACTAGTGGTACTAGCGATAGCTATAACCACGGCAAATGCTATGAGGGCAATGGCCAGCTTAGATATCATGGCTGTGTGGATCACTAACAATCCGAAAAGCTGCGATAATGCCGAGGCACTGATCTCAGAACCGCCTGTAGGAGCTGGAGAAGCGCTTGACGAGCTGATGTTGCTATAAATACTATATATTCTATTATATTGACTCAGCAGAATGCCTATGGGATCAGATGCTGGTAGCGGACCAATATCCCTTATATAGGACGCAGTATTGCTCATATATGTAAATATATTGGGCATATAGCTAACCACGAAGTTTAAGATTCTCTGAGCATCTCCAGTCCTCATTGCGTTCAGAAACTCTCTATCTTGAGAAAGTGCTATAGAATTTTCCACGAAGAGGAATGGAAGGAAAACAGCTATTACACATATCACTAGCAGTGATATCCTCACATCCCTTATAAGAATTATGGGGAGGAGCATGATGGGAATGGCTATGTAGTAATACGGGGTCAGGGTTATGGAGAGAGCCAGAGCCGATATAACGAAGATCAGGGGCTCTCTTCTAGCCACTCCCAGAGAGAATATTATGAAGCCCCCTACAATGGCTAGAACACTGAGAGAGAGCACCATGTATCCCGACGCTATCCTAGGGTCGAGCAGTGTTAGAAACCCTATGTTTAGTAGATGCCAAAGTATCGATGCAACTACTATAAGCCAGGATATGATAGAAGCTATACTCGCCCTACCAAAAAAGGTTAGAACACCTATCCCCATCGCTACAAGAGCTACTAAGAAGATAGATGACTCCCGATCAGTTGGAGAATTACCCGGAAGGAAAGGAATCATTCTCATAAATATGAACATAGCCAAAGAGATCACTACAGCGATAGTTATCCTATCAACTAGGAGCCTTACACCCGTATTTCCATGAATAGTTTCCTTCATCTCCGTAGAAGCCATAGAAGATCACCTCCTCTCTATATCTTCATCCTCAACCCCTCTATGGAGTTCAGCCCTTTTCCCAACCCGATTAGATCTGAAGCTTTTCTCGATGTCCTATCTTTTCCTATAATGAGTGAGGCCCTTCTAATCATCATAGTACCTAGAGCTCTGTTATCTTCGAGACTCCATAGGGTCATTAACTACCGCCCCCGGGTTTCACCTATATATGCCTATAGAGGTTTATAAATAATCATTATATTCCTAAACCAGGTATAATGCCATAATCTATTTATCTATTAATAGATCTACCTGAGGTATGTTTAGATAGATATGTCCCCACAATCAATCTTATCCTGCTTAGTCTTCGCCTCAGAAGGCTGGGTGCCCCGGCTCGATGGATCTAAGTGATAGATCATTATTGATAAAAAGCAATAAGGTCTGGGTTTAAAACTCTAATAGATCCAAAAGTAGTTACAAAGCGAATATAGCTTCGAGATCAAGGATCCTTGCAGGACACTTAATATATGGCTAAAGATCGGCACAGTCGCTCCTTACCCCCACTCAGAGGCTTCCTTATCGGGTATTGATAGGGACTGGTGGGCCAGTCTCAAGCCTAGATCCTTAGCCGGATTTATAGCACATCCCATGGACCCTCCTAGTCTCAGTACTCCGACTAGGAAGCCAACTAGCAGTGGGTATAGGTACTGCGGCATTCTGCCTGCTTAGCTGTTATCGCTAGAACCCTGGCATGAGCACTAGAGTGCCTATCACCTCTGTGGCGAAGTTCTTTGGGACGCTCCTCATTAGGGAATCGTGGGGAGACCCCTAGCTTCACGGCTTTATCCTGGGTCTTCCTAAAGTGATCCATTAGGCTATATAAACCGCCATAGCACCTATGAAGGTGCCCAGACTTTGTGAAACTATATATGCTGAGACCATTGATCAGGGGAAAGGCCCATCGTAATGTGGCGATAGCGACAGCTAGGTTTATATGTCCACAGCTAAACCATAAGCTTGCATAGATCCCTAATAATAATAATAACTCCCATGGCCCACCCTATGTTGATGACCATCCATTCTGCTGTGGCGCCTCCTAATATATTGCCCTTGGTTCGTGTTAGGAGGGCATTGACAACCACGCCATTACATCGTTTCTAGGATCTCGCCTAAACATTGTGTGAGTTCAGTCATTAAAAATCTCAATATGATACCCGAGACCCTAGCATAGAAACCCCGCTCCTTTAGGGCGGGGAGAAGATCATATGTTATATATAGGTGTTATATATAGGGTTAGCGAGAGGGCAGCAGGATCGAGCTTTGAAACAGATCTAGAGATGTCTATAGACCCCTACAGGGATAGTGGTAGGATTAGATGGAGAGCCGATATATCTTGGCAGGATGCTCGAGATTCTAGTTAGGTATTGAAGAGATAGCTAAGAGAATAGCCAGCCTAGCACTAGAATGTGTAGAGAGATGTGAGAGCAAATAGCAGGGTTTTCCGGGAGAGGAATTTAATCTATCATGAGAAAACCCTCTTTAGGACCTAGCTTTATAAGGGCCTTTCTACCAGAGTAATTCCTCAACTCAGCAATATCCCGGCCAACTATCTCGC
>JAVVGE010000121.1:0-7375 GCA_032249255.1 Desulfurococcales archaeon
GTATGCAAATTAGATCCCGAGGATCGCTTATTTATAAATGAGGATCATTAGGAGTGAAGATCTTGGTGCGGCGGCCGGGATTTGAATCCCCAGATCCCCTGCTCCGGAGGCTGCCCTTATAAGAAAATATCGCGGGAATCGATAACTCTCTGGAACAAATAGGTTTGGATCTTATACTCATTTTTCTATTATATGGTATATCTAGTTTGGAGATTTGATATCATTAAAGCCTGGTCTATCATGGAATGATTAAGATTAATAGTCTCTAAAAGTATAGTATCCCGTAGATGGGGTTTAGGTGGCTATGTCTCGCGTCAAGCGCGTTATTATTGAGGTTCCTGAGGACCTTAGGGTTCCTCCAGACGAGCTTGAGGAGAGACTTCGGATTGAGCTGGCGCTGAGGCTTTATGAGAAGGGTATAGCTAGCCTGGGCCAGGCCAGGAGGATAGCTGGCCTCCCAAAGTGGGATTTCCTAGAACTACTAGCCAAGGAAGGTATACAACTGCATTATAGCGAAGATGAGCTGAAGGAAGACCTTGAGGTTGCCAAGAAGCTTGCAGAAGGAGCAGAGAAGTAGCGAGGATAGAGAAAGGCTTCTTGTAGTATCTAATTCAAGCGTTATTATTGCGCTCGCCAAAATATGTCGTTTGGATCTTTTAGAGAAGCTCTTTGAGAGAATCATTGTTCCAGAAGCTGTCTGGAAAGAAATAGCAATTGAGGGTAAGCCTGGCCGTGAGAAAATAATGGAGACAGAATCCATACATGTAGAGAAAGTGGGTAATAAGAGACTAGTAGCTCTTCTCGAAGAATTCGTGGATGAAGGCGAAGCGGAGGCAATAGTTTTATCGCTAGAGCTTAATGCAGACCTGCTACTCATCGATGACCGCGATGCGAGGAACTTAGCGAAAAAGCTAGGACTGCAGGTGATGGGTACGCTGGGTGTGATAGCATTAGCCAAGTATAAGGGATTAATCCCTAACGCGAAACTAATTGCAGACAGGCTCATAGAGAGCAGCTTCTGGATATCCAGAAGAATACTTGAGAAATTCCTTAGAGAGCTAGGCGAGCTCTAAGGATCTCAACAAACCATCATAAAATTAGTCTATACATTATCATAGCTATAAACTACCTACATGTCAAGGCTGTGAATATAGGTAGAGTTGCCTATCCCTTAAGCTTAGCATTAGCTCTAAATCTCTGAGGCAAACAACTTTGAGGGCCTCTACATAGTCGTCGGGGGCATTCAGTGTTGATGCATCTACGGGCCTTGCCTACAAGCTCTCTTATCCTCTGGATTGTGAGGGGGCTTAACCTGCTCGGCATCTCATCAAATATCTCTTCAACCTCTCCCATCGAATACCATGCGTATCAATAGATCTGCTCTCCATGCATGCCTCGGCGCGTGCTACCCATAGAGTCATAGAGTATACATACATGCGTATAGACCGAGCACACCTCGAGCAATGCCCAACAGCCCTTGTAGCCTTGTAGCTGGCCTCCACATCCACGGCCACCTTCTCAGCGATCGAGGAGTATGCCCTGTCAGCCCTCGACAGCTGGTTATCGTAGTGCAGGTCTCCCACCGAGAGACTCTTGACCCTGGACTCTATGAAGTCGCAGACCTCCCTCGGAGCGACCTCCTTGCATGCCCTGTAGAACATCTTCCTGTAGTGCTTCGCGGTCACCCCATACTTAGAACGGAACTTGGTCTCTACAGCCTTATAGCTTATACTGCCCAGGCGGATCCTCCGGAGAGCAGACCTGACCTCTTCTGCGAGCCACCTGAGCATGAATATACATCCGCACCTCTTCCTCCCGCTTGTCCCCGACAGTTGTTGGTTATCGCTGATATTCCTTTGTATGGGATTGCTTTGCTTCTTGATCCACAGGGTTTTTAGCCCTGTGGTATCGGGGGCTTCCACCTCCCCCACAGAGACCTAGGGATCTCTATGGGTTCATGAGAGCTGTTGAGCCCAGCGGCATGGGGCTCCCATCTAGGGCTAGACTTAAAACACCGAAGCCCTTCTGGGCATAGCCTCCATACAGGGCTTCTGTCTCGGGTGCTCTGGGCATCATAGCATCCCGAGGTCTCTCCACACCAAGATCTAGTAGAGATATCGCCTTATCATCAAAGCAATTATGGATTAGACGCTCATAAGCCTAAGCTGGAGAACAAACGAATATAAAAGCATATCCACTACCATGAAAAAGGATACAGCCTCTATTCTATATATCAGTATGTCATTTGGTGAGTAGCGGATCTTGACTTTTTCTCCAAGAGTTCTCCTAGGGTTCGCGGATATGGATATTCTGATCCCCCTCCCCTATATCTACTAATGCCTGTCTAGAGTGTCCCAAATACATTGTGAAAATTACTTTACCCCTTAATATGTACCCGTGATCCTCTTCATCCACACTTCCAGATCTTCGGGCCTTATCACAGCCACCGCCTCTTCTTCTTGACTGAGCTTCTCTATAGGTGCTCCAACTAGGATCTGGTCTCCTAAGGAGATCTTTGCGTATCTCCCCTCCATTTCGATATATTTACCCGTGATGGCTGATGTCCTGCCTAGGAATATTGCTACGAATAGGTTTCTAGGCTTTCTATAGTTCTCCTCCGGAGTTCCGATCTGGAGTATTTTCCCGGCGTTCATAACAGCGATTCTATCTGCGAGGCTCATAGCCTCCTCCTGGTCATGTGTCACATAGATCATTGTTATCCCAGCCTCCCTCTGGATCCTCTTCAATTCAGATCTCATCCTTATCCTGAGCTTAGCATCTAGACTGCTTAGAGGCTCGTCGAGGAGGAGGACCCTGGGCTCAACTGCAAGGGCCCTTGCAAGGGCGACCCTCTGCTGCTGCCCCCCAGAGAGCTGGTGGGGATATCTACCCTCCATCCCCGAGAGGCCCACTAGCTCGAGCACCTCTCTAACCCTTCTCTCAACATCAACCTTAGATAGACCGAGCCTTCTTCTCCTAATCTTGAGGCCATATGCAACATTATCAAAGACCGTCATGTGTGGCCAGAGAGCGTAATTCTGGAAAACCATCATGGCCCCCTCTCATACGGTTTCTCATATGTCACGTCCCCCCACCTATGTAGATCCTCCCTGAGTCAGGGGTCTCCATCCTTCTATAACTCTAAGGGTTGTTGTTTTCCCGCATTCCGAGGGCCCTATAATCGCGAATATAGATCCTCTGCTAACCTCGAAGCTAACGTTGTCCATCGCCCCAACATTTCTATATATCTTGTTGACATGCTCTAGAACAACCTCTTCCAAGCATCTCCCAACTCTTTAGAGTTCATAGGGTTATTATAGCCCTTAAGGTTATATGCTTTGCTACATAGTTTATCTCTGGTGATTCTATGAGTTTTGGTATAACTGCTGTTGACTACGAGTCCAGGATCGATTTCGATAGGCTTAGAAGGGATAGGCTTAGAAGGGCTGTTGAGCAGATTAGGAGGCATGGCTTGGGGGCTGTGGTTGTCTTTGATTATAATAATATCAGGTATGTCACTAGCACCCACCTAGGTGAGTGGGGTAGGGATAAGATGGAGAGATTCGCTATCCTAACCGCTGATGGGCAAGTAGCCCTCTTCGATCCAGCTGCTCCGTTTAAGAGGAGATGGGTTACATGGCTTCAGGAGATCCATCCCGTGATAACCCACTCTAGGAGTACTATGCCTGACGAGGCTGGCTGGGCTGATAGGGTTGCTGAGCTAATTAGATCCACGTTATCTAGGTTCAAGGTATCGGATCTTCCCATAGGCTTCGATATACTGGACCCTGCATTGATGCACTCCCTGAGCAAGAAGGGGGTTAGGGTTGAGGACGGGCAGAGAGCTATGCTGGAGGCTAGGCTGATAAAGACAGGGGATGAGATCGAGCTTCTGGAGATCGCTGCTGCAATGGTCGACGCCGTCTACTCAGAACTTGCAAGATATATAAAGCCCGGAGTCAGGGAGAACGATATAGTTGCCTATGTTCACAAGCTTTTGTTCGAGATGGGATCTGAAGGCGTTGAAGCTGTCAACGTTGTCTCGGGCCCCAGAGGCGTTCCACACCCCCACATGTTCTCGGATAGGATGATAAGGCCTAGGGATATGGTTTATATAGATATAATGCACTCCTATCTCGGATATAGAACATGCTACTACAGAACATTCGTAGTTGGTGAGCCGACAAAGGCACAGATCGAAGCCTATGACAAGGCATGGGAGTGGCTAAAATGCTCAATAGAGAGAGCCAGGCCAGGGGCAACAACTGCTGAGATAGCTAGCTGCTGGCCCTCAGCCCAAGAACTGGGATTCAGAAGCGAGGAGGAGGCCTTCCTCCTAGAATTTGGTCACGGGATAGGGCTGAGCCATAGAGAGAGGCCCCTGATCTCCAGAGCAATATCCTTCGACTACCCAGTCAGGATCCAGGAGAACATGGTTCTTGCTCTAGAGACCTGGGCACCATCAGCTGATAAAACAGGAGCTGCAAGAATAGAGGTTGAGGTAGTGGTTACCGATACAGGCCCGAGGATCATAACACTATTCCCAGCCGACAAGCTCGTCTCAGTTCCAAGTGAAAGACCCTACTAAACAGATCCCATAGAAGCCCTATACCTTTTCTCTTTCGAAGAATCTGTGAATAGCTTTTTATAATACCTCTATGCTCTATTCTCTTGTGAGGGTTGTTGTCTCTATCCCCATGCTTATTGGGTCTATCGATCTTAAAGCCCTTAAAGTATTATTCGTCTCACTGTATTTATATACGGAGTTTATAAACCCTACCCTGAATAGCGAAGGCTTATCCTTTTATTTATTATATATATAATGGATTCCCCAATATACATCATTGTATTGAGGGTCTACTAATAGGACTATCAATATATTTAAATATTCTGGTTACTTATAAATGCTCAATGCTATGGAGTTCTTAGATAGGAGGTCTGTGGCGTTAGGCTCGACAAGGCCTATGTAGTCGAGTGAAGCTAGTGATCCAGGGCCTAGGCTTAACCCTGCTAGTTAGGGGGAAGCACTTTCTAATAGTATTCTTCTAGCTTGCGCATAGTAGTTGAAAGATCTTACAGTTTTGTAATCTAGTTGATGAATACTCTGAGTACTAAGAATACTAATTAAGATAAAATTACATGGTCATATATGGATTTTCTATATTATTTAATATTTAATGTATTCTGCATTTGAGATCTATATTTAAATATTTGATGACTATATATTATTGCGAGGAATATAATGGCCAGGCTAGGGGGACAAGCGGTATCTAAGCTAGTGATGGTGTTAGCTGCGGTGATCGTTATTGTAGCTATTGCCTCCTTCCTAGGAGGTATGGAAGTAGGTAGGTCTACGGTATCTCAGCAATTGGTCACCCAAGTGCTGACCGTGACATTGCCTATAAGGACTACGGTGACCCAGATAGTTACTTATCAGCAGCCCGTGGTTCAGACACCTGCACAGATCCCATAAGATCGTGATAGGTGTCGCAATAGCCCTCTCAGGATCCTATTCTGATGCTGGGAAAAGGGTTTGGCCGGTATTCAGGCTGCGATAAAATGGGTTAACGATGTGTATGGGGGTGTTAAGCTTTATGGAAGAGGATTCCTCTGGGCCTTAAGTACTATGATGACGAGTCGAAGAAAGATCTCGCCATAGCCCTCACAGAGAGACTCATAACTGTTGATAAGGTTCACTTCATATTCGCACCATATTCGTCTCCCCTAGCCTTTGCAGCCGCCCCGGTAGCTGAGAAATATAGAATGACTCTGATCAATGCTGGGAGAGCTACTGATGCTATAAATGAGCAGGGTTTCAGATACGTAGTCACTGTGTGGACCCCTTCATCTCAGTACCACTGGACAACGCTTAATGCCACAAAGCAGATAGAGCCCAGCGCTAGAATAGCGCTGCTCTTTGCTGATGACTAGTTCAATCGGTATAGCTATAGAGGTGTTGTAAGCAAGGCTAGAGAGCTGGGGCTGCAGATAGTATATGAGAAGCTCTTCCAACTCGATACTAAGGACTTCACACCATATCTAACAGAGCTAGTCGCATCTAAAGCAGATGTGCTGGTAGCGGGTGCATATCTAGCAGGAGGGCAGGTTCTTATTAAACAGATAGCGGATCTCGGGATCAACTTCAAGCTTATATCAATAACCCACGCCCCCTGCCTCCCAGACTTCTACAAGGCCCTTGGGACCCTTGCAGAAGGGATCGTATGCCCCTCACAGTGGGAGCCAGGTACAAGCTACACACCAGAACTAGCTAGGAGCAAGGGTATCGAGTGGTTTGGCCCAACAACAGAGGAGTTTCTAAAATTATTCAGAGAAGTTACTGATGGAAAGCTCGAACCAGGCTACTGGGGAGGTGCCGGGGCCGTAGGCGTCTTAGCCCTTGTAAAGGCTATAGAGATAGCCCAGAGCCTTGATCAAGACGTTGTTAGAGCGGCTTTCAACAGGATACATATAATGACCTTCTGGGGCGAGTTCAAAATAGATCCAGAAACTGGAAGCAGATAGCACACGAAATGGTTCTGGCACAGTGGCAGAAAGGTAAATTCGTAGTAGTATGGCCACCATCAGTTGCCCAGGCAAAGCTATACTACCCAATACCAACCTGGGATGAGAAGCGCGCGGGGAAAACAGCAGGCTATTAACCTCCAATATCCTAATATTAATTTAGTGGTATTATATATTATCAATAACTGTTTTTCAACAACTCATATCTATCATTACTATTATCCACGGAGAGAATATGATCAAACCTTACTCACAGCCAGCCTCATCATATCATAAAATCTTTTTATAATCGTTCTCAAACATTTAGGAGATCTTTTACTAACCGGTGTTTAAAGATGTAACAGAATCTTCGCATCCAGAGATCCCGGATCAATTATCAATACTGCTTTCGCCCTTTAGAACATCTTTACTATTATGGAATTGAAAACCCCATCTCTTTAAGATGGGAATTGTAGGTTTTTGCTTTTAAACCTTTTATAATATGCTCTTTAGATGAAGTAGGGAGACGCCAGGATAACCTGCTGAGTCCCGCCCTCTACCCCTGCGTAATGCTGGGGGATATCTCCGTGGGGGTATTTATACATCTATTCACACAGTGTTTCCTTCCGATCCCACGTGCAGATCGGAAGGACACGAGGATCAACGGATCGATCCAAACAGATCGGATTCAGACCCCGAGGATCGATTATTTATAAACTAGGATCTTTAGGAGTGAAGATCTTTGGTGCCGCGGCCGGGATTTGAACCCGGGTCCTCTCGGATGTCAACCGAGCGGTCTTCCAGGCTGAGCTACTGGCCTGCCATATATAGATTCATTTATGGGTGGTATAAGCTTTTGCTCAATATATTGGAT
>JAVVGE010000122.1:0-7287 GCA_032249255.1 Desulfurococcales archaeon
CTTTGTCTCTTTTTGCCAGGCCCCCATATATCTTTATGGTTTTCTGGGTATTTAAGCTTTGATCTTCGTATTGATCCTTGTGGTTGATGGGCGGTATGCTTATATATCTCAAAGTTTTTTGATCATGTCTATCCCGGGATCTTCTGGGATGATCTCTCGGGATCTTTTTACACGTGGATCTATTTTTGATCTTTGATCATATGATCTTTTTGATCTCCTCGGATCTTTTTCTCTACTCTTTCCCGGTTGATTCTGGGATGATCTCTGCTTTTGTTTTTGATCTCCTTGATACCATGATCCATGGTTTTGTTGGTTAGATACTGTTTATTTTTCTTTTCCCCGTAGCTATATAATGGTTTTTCGTTCTCTTATTTGATTTTCTATTGTTTATTCACTCTTACCAGTGCTCTTGCCATTTGTGGGCTACCCCTCTAGCTATTGCCTCTATGAAGCGGTCTTGGTAGCCCTGCTGGGCTTTGCATTGAAGATCTCTATCCTGTTTCCTGCTTTGCTTCCTTGCTGGCAGGCCTTTTAGTAAGAGGTGCTTGCGGATATTGGTGTAAGTACATAGCTGTCCATGCCCCTCATATGTTTGGGTGATTGGGGGTGTTTTTCTAGGGATCTTCCGGGGATCTCTTGATCTCCTGAGGATCTTCTCTACAATCTCCCAGAAAGATCTGGGAGATCTTCCTTGAATCTTTCAGGAAAATAATAGAAGGTAAAACCTAACAGCTAGAATGAGGGGCTGCATCCTTTTCCACGATATTAGAATGCTCTATATATGTTTATATTATTAATTAATGGTTGGAGTGGAGGTTTAGGGGCGAACGAGGTCTAGGAATAATGGCTAGGAAGAAGAAAAGCGAAAAGAAGTGGGTATGAGTTGTCAAGTCAGGCGATAGGATTGTTGTTAGTAGGACTGCTATTATACCCTCAAAGCAATTATCTAGGAGAGAATTCAGGGCCCTAGAAGAGATCTTGAATATATATACTAGGATGCTTGAAAATGTGCTTCCCCACGTAATTAGAAAAACCATCGGGAATCACTGCATTCTGAGGAACGAGAAGTACCAAGGGCTAAGGAATATGTACCCCAATATCCCATCCCATTACATACATAGGTTTGTCAGAATGCAACTGAAAGGATTTCCTCTCCAAGGAGGAACAAGGCTAGACAATATGATGAAGAGATCTTCAATATGATCGTTAAGTATCCAGGTCTGGGGAAAAGGATCTGAAAAATAAGAAACTTATGAGACTTCTATGGGAGAAATCTTGGGAGATTGCTTGGGATCAGGCCGATCTAGAGATGAGCAATGGAATACCAGTACTGAGGATCAATAGTGTTAGCCTATGGCTAGCCGATGACCATATGTGGAAACCAATAAACCCTACAAAGATCAATATCGATGGTGTTGAGAACACATTTTCACAAGCTTTGCTATCAATACCAATAGGGGCTGGGTGCACCTCGATCTAGAGCCTTCTAAGGAGTTCTACAAGCTACTGGCTAGAGGCTTTAAGCCGACATCCCACGCAAAGATTAAGCCTGGTAGAAGGAATAGAAGGGTGATATTCCACCTATCCCTCGAGAAGGAGGTCGAGATCTACAAGCCTGTCGATGTTAATGAGAACTCTGTAGCAACCCTCTACGAGGTATTCGCAGTAATCCTCGAGACAGATCTTGCAGAAACAATACTGGGCTATAGCTATAGGAGGGAGAGTATTCAGAGGAGATATGGATCCGATAGTAGAGAGGCTAGGAAGGCTATGGAGAAGCTTAAGGAGGGGAAGAAGAGGGATTATAGGTGGAAGACAGCAAACATGATAGTGAGGGATGCAATGAGGATGAGAGGAGTGATAGTTATTGAGAGGATCTCCAGGGAAGATATAAGGGTTATGATCAGCAGGTATAGGAATAAGCAATTAAGGCACAGGATATATCAGAGTGCATTGAAGGGTGAGCTGAACGCGATAATAGATAAGGCTAGAGAGTACGGTGTGCCGGTATTGATGGTAGATCCTAGGAACACTTCGAAGATCTGCCCTATACACAAGGCAGTTATAGAGTATGGGGAGGATAGGATGGGTGTTTGTAGCAAAGGTAGTGAGAGGTGGCATAAGGAGGTAGTTGTCTTGATAAATATTTATCTTAAGGCCCTCGAAGCCCTTTATGAGGGCAATGCCCAGAAGGGCTTCGGGGTTCCTATCCTAGATGGGAGCCTGGTGCCGCTGGGCTTAAAAGCCACCTATGAGCCCATAGAGATCCCAAGATGCCTTTGGGGGGTGAAGATCCCTTGATGGTCACGGAGATGCCATAGAAACCCTGTGGATCAAGAGGCAAAGTAGCACCAAGCAAAAGAATATCAGCGACTTCAATGACCATCGGGGGCAAGGGTGGCTGGTTTTAAGATATTTATCTTTATTGCTTAACTATTATTGGTGATTGCTGTGGGTCTTTCGCTAGAGAGGATCAGGCCTCCTGGAGAGGGATCATTCATAGAGTATGTAGATGGAGGCTATAGGGTTCCTAGCAAGCCTATTATCGCCTATATAGAGGGTGATGGTATAGGCCCCGAGGTGGTGCACTCCGCTAGAAGGGTTCTTGGTGCTGCTGTCGAGAAGACGTACAGAGGATCCAGGAGGATCGTTTGGTGGGAGCTCTATGCCGGGTATAAGGCTGAGAAGATGTTTGGGACTCTGCTTCCCGAGGATACTCTGAGGGGTATGATGCTGGCTAAGGTCACGCTTAAAGGTCCTCTCGAGACCCCGATCGGGACTGGCCATAGATCTATAAATGTCGCCATAAGGCAGAAACTAGATCTATATTCCAATATAAGGCCCGTGAGGTATTTCAGAGGCGTTCCAGCCCCCAGTAAATATGCTGAGAAGATTAACCTCGTTATCTTTAGAGAGAATACCGAGGATGTATATGCGGGGATAGAGTGGCAGGCTGGCAGTAGAGAGGCTCTAAAGGTCATAGAATTTCTACACAGGGAATTCGGGATAGAGCTGACAAGCGATACGGGAATAGGTATAAAGCCTATAAGCGAGTACAGAACTAAGAGACACGTTAGGAAGGCTCTTAGATACGCGATCCAGCATGGGAGGAGGGTGGTTACCCTAATGCATAAGGGGAATATCATGAAATACACAGAAGGGGCATTCATGAACTGGGGCTATGAGGTAGCTCTGAAGGAATTCAGAGATCAAGTAGTCACTGAGAAAGAGGTTCTGGATCAATATGGCGGAAACCCACCCCCGGGGAAGATAGTGGTTAATGATAGGGTTGCTGATAACATGTTCCAGCAGATCATAACCAGGCCTTGGGACTACGATGTGATAGTAACGCCTAACCTCAATGGAGACTATCTAAGCGATGCAGCAAGCGCCCTAGTAGGTGGCATAGGTATAGCGCCTGGGCTCAACGCTGGGGACATGTTCGCATTCGCAGAGCCTGTGCATGGTACAGCACCTAAATATGCTGGAAAGAATGTGGCCAACCCATCAGCAACGATCCTCGCGGGGGCAATGCTGCTGGAGCACATAGGATGGACAGAGGCTTCAAACCTCATTTGGAGAGCTGTTGAGGAAACCATAGCTTCTGGGAAGATGACACAGGATCTTGCTAGGCACTACGAGAATCTAAAGCCCTTAACAACTACAGAGTTCGCGGAGGCTGTTATAGAGACTATTAAGAGGTTAGGATAGCCAGCTCTCTGAGGAGCTGCGATGCTGAGGAGCTGCGATGCCCAGCCTAGCCAGGATCTTTATCGCTTTTATCTTATATATAGCAACTATGATCATATTCCTCACGGCATTGCCAGCCATATTCACACAGAGCTATGTCTTAGCATATATAAGGCCATACCAGCTAATGGCCTTCGCAAATATATTGATAATCCTCACCTTCATAATAATATATCTACTGACCAGCATGAAGACCATGCTATACGCCACAGAACTAGCCCTAGCAGCCCTAATACCTATAAACTATTTAGATATATACACAAGAATCTCCCAAGGAGTAAATATCACGCTGCTACCCCTCTTCACAAGAATAAACGGCCCCTCAGGCCCATCCCTAGCCCTAGACCTCGGACAAGTAGCAGCCATAGCCCTAGCAATCCTACTCATAAGAAACACCACAAAGAATAAATGAGACAGAGGGAGCCTCCAACAAGCTTGGAAACCCTAGAAACACCCGCTTGTCCCCCGATGGTCATTAATTGCCGCTGGTTTTCTTTTGTTTAGGATTGCTGCGTTTCTCAACCAATAGGGATCGAACCCTGTGACAATAGGGCAAGCCTCGCCCTTTAGGGCGGGGAAGGTGTCATAGTAACGCTAGTAGAAAAAGTGAGGGAAAAGGTGGCAGAGTTCAAAGGTATTTGAAAAGGGTCTCGAGGGCTGAAGGTATCGAGCCTAAGGATTTGGATGTAGGGATCTACAATGCCTTCAGATCTAAGGAGTATCACTGGGAGCACGGGGTTTGGGTTTCATTGGGCTTGGTTTTTGCCAAGCCCTCTTCCCTTGGTTTCATCGCATTGGGCTGGGCTTTCATCGCCCCACCACATTATCTGCATCCACCCGCTCGGGGTGACCCCGACCCACAGCTCCTCCTTCATAGAGATCTCTGGTTCATTGCTGTGGGGAAACCCCCGCATCCTGGTTTTCTCCCAGTATCGAGGCTCCACATAGAAATATAACAACAACCCTTATAAACTTTTATGAAACCCAAAACAGTTTCTTGAGGCTTATCCTATGAGGTTGTTGAGGAGCTTGTGAAGAGCAACATAGCCTATAGATATGATGAGGACATATACTTTGGCACACCCAGCTTCATCCTGAGACCACAGATAAGGCTATACGAGGTTGCTGCCAAGCTAATAGCTGAAAACAGATCCATTAATATCTCTACTGACCTCCTCCCCTCCCTGAAGGGCGAGGCTTTCAGTTGTAAAGAGGATCTCAGAAGGATCCTAAGAGAGAAATAGAAAGATAGAGAAATATCAAACTATCGGTTCTTATAGTAGATCATCTAAACGTTTAAAATATCCGGAAAACAAAAAGTATACGGGGCCTGGCGAAAAAAGAGACAAAGCACCCAAATGATCTACTATAGAATTGAAAGTAGCTACTCGATCCTGTATCTCAATATCGCTATTGCTCCTCCAAATGTTTTCCTTATCCACTCGCCTTCTGGGAGGGAGCTGCTTATATAGTGGATCTCTGCTCCCCTGCTTTCAGCAAGCTTCTCAAGATCTTCTAGCCCTTCTAGATCCTCTAGGATCACTAGCTTCCTCACAGCCCCCATCTCAAGGGCGTTTTTGATCTCGTTTAGTCCATATAGAGCTAGTC
The DNA here is from genome assembly GCA_032249255.1 of Desulfurococcales archaeon. Lineage (GTDB taxonomy): Archaea > Thermoproteota > Thermoprotei_A > Sulfolobales > AG1 > AG1. Next base: position 5,359 of record JAVVGE010000122.1, read on the forward strand.
CATCATCCCTCGCTAGGTGTAGCTTAAACTCCTCAACAGCATTTAGTGCTTCAACATATTTCTGCCCTTTTATTACGTTGGAGGCTTTCATAACTATTTCTCTCACTCCGGGCTCTCCTTGGTAGGAGATGTCATAAGGCTCCCCGATCAATAGCTGTTTAAGCCTATAGTCTAGATAATCCCCTTTTATAAAGTCTATCTTAGCATAGCCTGGACCCCCTATCAAAATGCCTTTCAACTTACCCTCGCTTAGAAGAGGTATGAAGTATCCTGAGGCCCTTTCCGCGACTTTCTTGAAGAATTCCTCAACCATCTGTTCTATAATTCTATCGAATCTTCTCTGGCTCTGCCCACCCTTTGAATGCTTACCCGGTATATAATCCTCTATCTCCTCCAGGATTACGAAGCCGCTTGGCTTTAGGAGCGCTATTGTTGCCTGATCCCTCTCCACCAATATGATCCCATATACCTCTGACTCCTCAACCATGGGCTCCAGAAACTCGACGTGGAACCACTTATCAGTTCTATAGTAGTAGAGGGGAACCGGGTCGGGGGGAGAGAATACGAATGACACTTCATCGCCTGTGTTGGGATCCACCCCAGCGAAGATCACAAGCCCCTTCTCAGGAATCTTAGGTATCTTGGATAACCTATCAATAGCCATTGATAGAGCAGCTTCAACAGCATCTCTGGTCCTCTTAAGCTTTATATTCTGGGCGATAGATAGCTCTCTCCTGAGAACCTCGAGCACATCTGCCACAGGTCTCCCGGGGGGTATGTATAGGCTTAGAAGTATTGTTGCACTCGCCTGCCACGTCTTGAGATACAATATTATCTGCTTAAGCTTCCTTCTATCCACTTCTAGCGAGCTAAATAGTGCTCCCCATACATTATCTAGGTATTGGGGTTTATAGAGATTTGCGGTGAATACTCCTAATAACTAAAAACCCCGCTCCTCTGGGTTGGGTGGGAGATCAAACAAGCCAACGGATCGAGGAATCATCGGATCTTACTAGCCTCTCTAAAGGCTCTTTAGAGCCCTCCTAAGGGCTGAAAGCCTCTCCCTACCCTCCCTCAGAGCATTATTCACTATATACACTATCGATCCTATCTCTGATCTAGATACAAGAACCCTATCAGAAACCTTTAGCGGTATATCAATCCATATCCCTGTAACCAGCTCCACAAGATAACCCCTCCTACTAGAGGCCAAGAGACCACTATGCTTAAAACCCGCCTCACGAGCCCTTCTAAGGAGTATCAAGGCATGCCTCGGAGTTCTAGCCATTATATGGAATATAGGTCCACTAGTTATGAGCCACAGCGTAGCAAGTACCGGGATCTCTAATAACGACACAACCTCCTTCTCCTCGATCTCAGAATGCTTTTTCAAGATAATGTGGGAATCTCTTCTTCTCCAGGGGGTTGGCGCATCTATAGCTACGATCCTACCTATGCACGAGCTAGTAGGATAGTAACCATCTATTCTAAATATATCCTCCAATATATCCCTAACCCCTGGATCCAGATAACCTATATACTGATCCCTGATCATCCTTTTATATGCTCTCTCCCTATCTAAGATCCACAGTGTAGGATCAATCCTGGGCATGAGTACCCAAATACAATAAATCCTCCAACTATATAGAATAATGATCTCTCCGGACTTGGGTAGTATCTCCAACACAGATACCCTAGATCCTTGTTGGTCCTTGTTTAAAATACCAGTATCAAGCTTTACAACTGAAAGCCTTGCCCTTCAGGGCGGGGATGAGGTCATGTAGCTTTCTAGAGTATTATCCTCTCTCTTTCAATATCTTTTCTATTTAGTCCGAATATCTCTGTTTTGATCCTGGTTCTGTCAAATAGTTCCACCTCATCTATATCAAGGGCTACTGCGGATGCTATTCTGCCTATGGCGTCTGCCTT
>JAVVGE010000123.1:0-7213 GCA_032249255.1 Desulfurococcales archaeon
AATACATAGACGTGCTCGCACTAAGAATATACTCAACAAGGTGATAAAGTAGTTTAGCAAACCTCGCCTCTTAAGGCAGGATAGGGCTTTGGGCATCGTGCTTTTAAACATCTAACCGTAGTGTATTGCGGAGTTGGGATGTCTCCATCCATGAGTGAACATGCTGGAAGGATGACCCGAGGGAGAACGATTCCCCAATCCTTACTCACGGATAGGCGCCCCGACCACTCCAGGCCCTAAAAGAGGAGATCGAGAAGAGGCTTGGCAAAAATCGGAGAACAGTTAGGCTGAGACTACTGCCATCTGAGAGTGAGCATGAGAGCCTAACGGGTATTGGTCTGACATGTGCTAGGCTATTCAACGAGCTTAATTATGAGAAGGGCGGGCGTTCTTTAAGGGTGAGCTTACAAAAAAGAAGAACTATGAGATTAACAGCAAGTACTACTACAAGTATAATGAGGTTCTGGGTGCTTATGCTCAGGCTGTTATACAGAGGAATGATGAGGCTTGGAGCACGTTCTACAAGCAACTGGATCTGAAGAAACAGGGTAGGCTGCCACCGCATATCAAGAAGGTTTCTCCTTCAGGCTATTGGAAGGACAGGCTTACTGGAAAGAAAGAGATACACATATTCATTAGAAGCGAAGCGATAGATACTACCTAGAGCCCTAGATGAGAACGGGGGCTACCTGGTTCTGGTAGATTTTGGTCTGAGGACTAGGTATGTTAGTAAGAATAGGTGAGAGGGTAGACAGGACAGGCTTGAAATAGTATATGTATATGCTGGTAGGTGGCAGGCACAGAAACCCTGCCCCTTTAGGGTAGACAGGGCTCCAAGCCGGGCCATAACCCCGAGTCCCGATGAGCCAGCCGATCAGGGGCTCGGGCTGGCTAGGGATAGAGGTAATATGCCGAGGACCCGGCTCGTTGGCATATTTCAGTGGATGCAGCCCCAAACCAGTGAGCCATTCTAAGGGAACTCCCGCCCTTCAGGGTGGGAATGAGGGTAAGCTACTCTAAATTATAGATCGATCCCGAGTTTCTTCCTCAATATAAAGCCTATCTTCTGCGGATCTGCTCTCCCCCTTGTTAGTTTCATGACCTGACCCACTAGATAGTTGATCGCCTTCGGATTCTTCTTCGCGTCCTCAACGGCTTTGGGATTTTCCCTGATAACTCTTTCTGCGATAGCTTCTAGCTCTTCCTCGCTACTTATTATTGTGAGACCTTCTTTAAACACTATCTCCTCCGGATCCTCACCGTTTAGAATAACCCTTTCTAGAATATTCTTGACTATCTTTATACTTATAACCCCTCTATCGAGCATTGAGAGGAGCTTGGCTATGTGCTGGGGTTTTGCCCTTACTATATGGAAGCTCCCGCCTCTACTGTTAACAACTCCTAGGAAGTCGTTTATCAATATATCGGCTACTTTAGGGGCGTCTCTATAGATTTTAACTGTCTCTTCGAAGAATTCTGAGAGAGCCTTCCTAGATACAAGCACTTTCGCGGCATAACGTGATAGACCATATTCTCTGAGATATCTCTCGGCTCTCTGCCATGGAAGCTCTGGCATTGATACCCTGATTTCTTCTACCAGCTCTCTGCTTAGTGGTATTGGAGGAAGATCCGGGTCTGGGAAGTATCTATATTCCTCCTCAAACTCCTTATGTCTAGAGACTATTGTAACACCTTTAGTAGGATCCCAATGCCTTGTCTCCCTTCTAACATGCCCACCCCCCATTAATATGGCGCTCTGCCTAACTATCTCATAGCTTATGGCCTTCTCAACATCCCTTATAGACCCTATGTTCTTAACCTCCACCCTTTCCCCGCCTCTAAGAGAGATATTTGCATCTACTCTAAATGCCCCCTCAAGATCTGGATCACAGATCCCCAGATGATCTACAAGGGTTAGGAGCTTCTCTAGAAACGATCTCGCTTCTCTACCACTAGAGAGATCAGGCTCCGTAACCACCTCTATAAGGGGTATGCCGGATCTGTTATAGTCTATAAGGCTATAGGGGCTCTTAACAGGATCGCCATATGGATAAGCGATCCTAGCCGGATCCTCTTCAACACCGACCCTTCTAACCCTAACAACCTTAGCCCCAGAATCACCTTCTATCTCGAGCTCGCCACCAACAGCTATGGGAGCCATTCCAGGTCCTCTGTGCTGGCTAATCTGATACCCCTTGGGCAGATCTGGGTAGAAGTAGTGCTTCCTAACAAACACAACCTCGTTATTAAGTTTCGAGCCAAGGGCTAGAGAGAGCATCACGGCCTTCCTAATAACCTCTCTATTTGGCACAGGTAGCGAGCCTGGGAGGCCCAGGCATACCGGGCATATATTGGTGTTTGGAGGAGCATCCTTATAATTAATTGGGCATCCACAGAACATCTTTGACTTAGCAGTGTTTACCTGCATGTGGATCTCAAGGCCTATTATAGATTCAAAGCCTCTCAATGGGATCACCTCATATGCCTGGAGTCAGGCTTCTATATCCTATGATAAGCTCTGAAGCCCTCGCAACTTCTAGAAGCCCCTGATCCCCTGTGGGAGGCCCCACTAGCTGGAGCCCTACTGGAAGCGAGTCTGTGAAGCCGGCTACGAGGCTGACAGCCGGCGATCCTATGAGGTTTGGTATGACCGTCTCGATATCCATCATATATAGCTTTATAGGATCCTCGATAGCCTCTCCTATCCTCGGAGGCTTTACAGGCATTGTGGGTGACGCTATATAGCCTCTTCTAAGTATGGGTAGGAGCTTATCTCTAAGAAGCCTTCTAACCCTGAGAGCCTTTATATAGTACTCCTCATAGTATCCAGCACTTAGTATATAGCTCCCAAGCATGATTCTCCTCTTAACCTCCCTCCCAAAGCCCTTGGATCTTATAGCTGAGTAGTATTCTGCCCAGGACAGGCCCTCAGGATCTATATTCAGCCCGTATATAGGGATACCGTATCTCGCAAGATTCGAGCTGGCCTCGGCAAAGGCTATCACGTAGTATGCTGGAAGGGCGTAGCTTATCTCCGGCAAGCTGACCTCTTCTAAGTCGAATCCAGATGCAACCAGCTTATCTATGGCCCTCATGGCTTCTCTAGATATGTCCCTATCAACACCATCCCACATTTCCTTGATAAGTACTAGCCTTGCCCTCGGCAGATCTACTCTCTCACCCATATTCCTCAGCCTCTCATATAGACCTGCCAGCTTTAGATCTATAGATGTGGGGTCCATAGGATCCTCACCAGCTATATGTTCAAGGATCAGAGCAGCATCAACAGAATCCCTAGTTATTAAACCCACCTGGTCGAGGGAGCTTGCATATGCTATCAAACCATATCTACTGAGAACACCATAGGTAGGCTTATATCCAAAAGTGGCTGTAAATGCTGCAGGGTTCCTCACAGACCCTCCAGTATCGCTCCCAAGGGATGCAGGTGCCATAGATGCTGAGACAGCAACAGCGCTTCCTCCCGAGCTTCCTCCAGGAACCCTTGAGGGATCCCAGGGGTTCCTCGAAGGACCATAGCTACTATTCTCCGTTGTAGATCCCATTGCAAACTCATCCATATTGGTCTTCCCCATCACAACAGCCCCAGATCTCTTGAGCCTCTCTATCACAGTTGCATCGTATGGAGGCACATAGTTCTCAAGGATCTTGGATGCACAGGTGGTTCTGATCCCCATCGTGGATATGTTATCCTTAACAGCTATAGGGATCCCCGCTAGAGGCTTTCCAAGCCTATTAGACTCAACAGCCTCCTTAACTACATCCTCAACGCTTCTCAACGTTATAAATGCCCTTAGCACGCCATCTAGCCTAGCAACCCTCTCATAGAGTTTATAGATATACTCAGATATCCCCTCAGCATCCCCCCTCAAAATATCTACGATCTCGTGGATAGGCCTTCCAATGAGACTCATGCTTCCTCACCAGTTATAGTTCTAGGCCCAACAACATACCCATCCCTAGATCTTGCAGCACTATTCTCAAGCCACTCCCTCTTAATGCCACTCATGGTAGCATCATCCCTAGTCCTAGCCCCCTTCTCAATAACATGGAACAAAGGCTCGACACCAGACAGATCGATTCTATCGAGCTGCCTAAAGAAATCAAGGATCTTCTCAATATCACCCGCAAGCTGTGCTTCCTCATCCTCACCAAGCCTGATCAAGGCAAGACGCTCAAGCCTCTTAATATCTAAGCTAGCACCCATGAACCTCCCATCCTCCCTCCAATTCTATAACAGATCATAATAGGGATTATCAGCTTAAACAAGCCCTTTTCAATTATACTTTCAATTCTATAGTAGATCATCTCAAGGGCATCCCCACTCCATCTCCCAGGCGATATGCCCCAGGAGGCTTCTCGGAAGGGCTGTGGTGCCAAACGGAAAGGGGCTCCCATCTAGGGCTAGACCTGAAACCCCGAAGCCTTTCTGGGCATTGCCCTCATAAAGGGCCTCGGTCTCGGGAGCTCTAAACATCATAGCATCCCGAGAATATCCACATGCAAAGCACATAGGGGTATCGCCTCATCATCAAAATAGTTAGGGATTAGACGCTTATAAGCTTAAGCCAAGATAACAAACAAATATAAAGACATTTCCTATTAACATAAAAAGATACAACTCCATCCTCGATCTCTATAGCTACCTCTATAACATGACCCCGACTCTTCGTATGTTTATTATCTCTCTTCTCTTTGATGTTCTAACGACTACTTCTCTGTATACAACCTTTTAGCTGAGCCTCCTTCTAGTTTCTCTATGGTGGTTTTTAATCGTTAAATAATCGCTATCAAGAGTTCTAGGATAACTAGGCTCTGACAAAAAGTTTATTTATTTCTTTGAGCTACTGTCTTATAGGGGCTGTGGCTGTTCTTTTAGAGACAATAACTTATAGATATATACCTATTGGTTATATGACACCTATTAGGGGCGACTATAGCTATAATTCGACATATCAAATATATATGACAAATACTACTGAAACGTTGAGAGGGTTTCCAGGATCTATAGCTGTTAATGCTGCCTCGATAGTAGCCCTAGTTATTTTCATCGGGATCCTGCTGCTTCTTATGTTATATCTAATTTCCGTAACTACACCTCCTAAGATTGCTGGGGAGATGATCCCAAGACCCAGATCTGTTAATATGGAGATCGAAGATCTGCCAGGCTATGTATATACTGGTGTTAAGAAGATCCTTAGAGATATATATGTCTCAATTAGGGAGAGGTCTTGCAGAGCTTGCACGCCGAGGGAGCTGGCTTATAGAGGTGCTATAACCCCTCAATTTGCGGAACTATACGAGAGGGTTGTATATGGAAATATATATGAGGAGGGGGTTTTAAAGAGACTGGCTGAGATGGGCCTTATAAAAGAAGAGGAGAGCAATAATAATGGATAGGGTTATAGCTATCACTTTATTAATAATAGCGATACTAGTGCTAGGTCTCCAAGATATCGCTATCCCCACTATACAGGCATATGATCCCCCGTCTATATATAATACTGGTAGGGGAGGCTATAGCGATCTATATATTTTGTTAAGGAGAATGGGTTTCTTTACAGAAGCTATAGATAGCATTTCCCAGCTCCGAGGATTCGACCCCAAGACATGGATCTTGATTATAGCAAGCCCAGACATGGATCTTGGAAGGCACGATGCTGACACGATTTTAAAGTGGGTATCAGCTGGAGGTAAAGCTGTGATCCTAGATGAAATAGGCACAGTAGACGAGATCATATATATGGTAGGGTTTAACCTATCACAATACCTCGGCAATATCGATATTGCGTCTTGCAGACTTGGAGATAAGATCTATGAGGTGGTATTCAACGTATATAGAACAATAGAGATCTATAATAGCTCCAATGCCACCGTGGTATGTGTAGTAAGGAACATGCCCACAGCTATTAGGATCAATATCGGGGGTGGTGAGCTCATATTTATAGCGGATTCCAGTATAGCGATCAACGAGGTGCTCGCATCTAGGTATGGTGAGCCTAATTTACGGTTCTTCACAACCCTTTTGGGGAAGAGAAATGTAATCTTCTATGAGGGAAATAGAGAGATTATATTGCTAAAAACATCATATATACTTAAAGCTCTATTGATAGTGCCAGCCTTGATTAGCTATGCCATCAATTCAGCATATTCAGCTGGCCCCATAGCTGTTTCAATACTCATTATAGGATCCTTTATGATGTCGTCTTTATGGCTTATATCGTCCCTCGGCATCAACAGATCTATAGTAAAGCCTAAAACTCCTGTGAGGAAACGCCATATCGATATAGATAGTATTATGATGAGAGGTGTTGAGAGATGGAGAAAGCTGGTGAGAAGATAGCTTTTAAAGAGCTATTCGACAGAGTTATAGAGAATGTATCTAACGTTGTTGTTGGGAAGAGGCGCGAGATCGAGTTGGTACTGGCAACACTACTCTCAGGAGGGCATGTCCTCATAGAAGGTGTCCCAGGTGTAGCTAAAACTCTTATAGCAAGGACGTTAGCCCAGTCTCTGGGGCTAGAGTTTAAAAGGATCCAGGGAGCCCCTGACATGCTGCCAGGAGATATAATAGGCTTTAACATCTATGACCAGAAGAGCGGTTCCTTCGTATTTAGGAAAGGCCCTATATTCACGAACATATTATTTGTTGATGAGATAAACAGAATCCCCCCGAAAACCCAGAGCGCCCTTTTAGAGGCTATGCAGGAGCTTCAGGTAACTGTTGAAGGTATCTCATACAGTCTCCCCGAGCCGTTCATGGTGATAGCAACTATGAACCCTATAGAGGTTGAGGGCACCTTCCCCCTTTCAGAGGCTCAGATAGATAGGTTTCTCTCTAAGGTGGAAATAGGTTATCCTGATCTCAACGAGACTATTGAGATTCTAAGAAGATATGATTCGATCCAGATATACCAGGTATACTATCTAAAACCTGTAGCCACAAGGGAATCTATTCTGGAGGCTATGAAGAATGTTAGAGACGTCAAAGTCGATGAGAATATACTAAGATACATCTCGCTCATAGTCTATGCTATAAGGAATAATAGATATGTTAGACTGGGCCCCTCTCCAAGGGGCGCGATAGCCATATACCTTCTCTCGAGAGCCCTAGCCCTTATAAGGGGTAGAACGTATGTGACGCCTGACGATGTGAAGATCTCTGTTTACCCAGCTATTGCCCATAGGATTGTGC
>JAVVGE010000124.1:0-7145 GCA_032249255.1 Desulfurococcales archaeon
TCCCAGGCGATAGCTCTCTATTGAAGAATGCCTGCCTCTTCTCATAGTTAAGCTCGTTCCACAGCCTAGCACATGCCAAGCCTATGTCGAATAGCGTTTCTTGTTCATATCTGTTTGGGAATAGCCTCAACCTAACTGTTCTCTTATTGCTCCTCTTCCTCCTCTCTATTAGCTCTCTAAATGCTTCTAGGGGGTCGGAGTCTCTGGCGGGCACGCCTCGGAGATTCCCCCCGCCGGACATCTTACTAGCATAATATTTGCCTACTGAGACCCGACCTCCACTAAATAACACGATGAAAACCCTATAAAAACATACCCCGCCCTGAAGGGCAAGGCTTGCTCTGTTGTCAGAGATCTACAGGTTATCGAGGCGGATTCCCCGGTATATCCAAAGCATATAGCAAGAGTTTAAAAGCGAGATCCATAGCTCCATCTCGAAGAACGGGTTTTTCAGATTTCTAGGCATATAATCTCCAGGGGTTAACAGGATATGGATCTTGGTGATGAGTATATAGATGTACACGAAGGTGGAGAACTATCTTGGATGCAGAAGATCTCGGATATGGTTAAGATCTACGGCCATAGGATAGAGGCTCATGGAGATGCAGCTAGAATAGTTCTAAACAACATATCCATAGATATAGGGCCCTTTGAGGGGAAAATCTGTCTTCAAGCTCATCTAGAACTACCTGTGAGCCATAGTTCGGGAATCCAGCTAGAAGATCTTGTTGAAAGGGTGGAGAAAGTCTATAGAACAATCTATAGCATAGATGGGCCCTTAACATATGTATTGGATGACTCCCTCGGGGATCTCAGTCTTATCCACATACTAAGATGCTACGAGAAACCTGACAACCTTATAAGGGATCTTGAAGCTATATTCAAAACCCTTCCCTAACTGAAAGAAATTTATAGTATTATAACCTCTATATAGCATAACCTCTATATTAAGAGCCCCCCAACTCCTAGCTAGAGATAATAACGAACACAGACCAATATATCCATCAAACTATACCTTGAACCGTCTAACCTTATCGCCTGATATATGGAAGATCTTCTATCTGAAAGGCTAGCCTCTTAGAAGTTATGACCCCTTCCCGCACTGAAAGACGGGGTTTCCTATTGCCTGTCTCGGGTGTTAGCCCCCTGGAGAGGGATTGATGGCTTAACTCTGCTACGAGTTTACCAAATAGCTCTTGATCGTCCTCGATATCATATGGATGTGGGCTACATAGATCCTAAGATCTCTGTAAAAATCCCTTCCCTTTTCTTTTTTCTTTATTAGAGAGTGCAATAGCGAGTTATTGAACAACTATATATGCTATCATGGCATAGTGCCCAAAACCGCATAGCTCGGCACAGACTATGATATACTGCCCTGGCTTATCCACCTTCACCCACAGGATATTAACATAGCCAGGTATCGCGTCCATTTTAAGTCCTAGCTCAGGGACGAAGAAGCTGTGTGCTACATCTCTACTTGTTATATCTAGCCTATAGAGCTTCCCTTTCTCAATGTAGAGTGTTCCTATAGATGCTGTTCCATTGGGGTATATGAATCTCCAGCCGAACTGGAATGCCTCAACCCTTATAACCATGTATGGCTCCTTGACCTCTGTAGTAGGTGCCCAGAGGATCTCAAGACCCTTAATAGTTACTACGGCTAGATATGCTAGGATTAGCGATGTAGCAACAATGGTGGTGATCTCGAAGACCCTTAGGATCCTCTCCCTACCACGCTCCCTAACCCTGGAGCTCAGCCTCCTCACCCCTAGCCCTGAACTTTATTACAAAGAATATCAGTGTACCCGCAAATATGCTGAAAACGCTCATAGCTAGTAGGTATGTTACCTGGTAGGCTTCATTTATTATCCTAGTCTGTGGAGATAGATCCGGGTTTCTAAGAAGACCCCAAGAGCCTATATACATGCTTACTATGAACACCGCCACAATACATAGGATCCATACGGCGTAATCAGATCCCTTAAGAACGTTCCTACCCCTAGCTTCCTCCATATCTAGCCGCTTGTCCCCCGATGGTTGTTGATTATCGTTGATATTCTTTTGTTTTGGATTGCCTTGCTTCTTGATCCACAGGGTTTTTAGCCCTGTAGTATCGGGGGACTTCCACCTCCCCCACAGGGATATCCATATCCTTATGGGTTTATTGGTGGCTGTGGAGCCCAGCGGCACCGGGCTCCCATCTATGCTTGGAACCCCGAAGCCCTTCTGGGCAGAGCCCTCATACAGGGCTTCGGTCTCAGGAGCTCTGAGCATCATCGCTTCCCGAGGTCTCTGCATACCAAGATCTAGCAGAGATGTCACCTCATCATCAAAATAATTATGAACTGGATGCTTATAAGCTTAAGTTCAGGCAACAAATGAATATAAAAGCATTCCCACTACCATGAAAAAGGATACAGCCCCGAGGATATCTACATGCAAAGCACACAAGGTATCACCTCGTCATCCTGTATAGCCTAGGATTAGATGCTTATAAGCTTAATAGCTAGTAATTAATTCATCGAAACAACTATATCTGAGTAAATTTCAGTAAATTATCTATGAATAATAATGTACCCCCTTTCCAGACTTGCCCAAGACGCATATGATGATTATTATATGTGGAAAAATCTATGTGAGATGCCCTGCTATGGATAGCATAGCGTGGAACCCAAGGAACTATAACAAATAGATTCAAAATAAAACTATCTTCGTCTTAAAGGACAAGGTTTTCTTATTTAATCATACAACCTTGTAATCATGTACTATGAAGCCGAGATCTAATATAAAGTTATGCAGAGGCTATTGAAGCTTTATCAGCATCTCTATAATACTCTCCCAGATCTTGTCACCAACGTGGTGAAGACTCTTTATAGCTCTACCCTTTTTAATGCTAGATATCTCATCAGAGCTCATTAGAGCCTTGCCCACAGCTATAAAGGCTTTTCTCTGGGGCTCTCTAACACCTACCAGTGCTCCCTGCGTGAAATTCGATAGCTCTATGATTCCTGGTGCCATTACGTCAGCACCGTTAAGTATTCTAGGCACAGCGCCCTGATCAACTACTACATATGGGATCTCGCATATACCTTTATTGAGGAGGTGTAGAGCTGGGAGCTTCTCCCTCGTTTTCAGCTCAATCATGATTGGGGTCTTATCCACTATATATACTCTGGCACCTGTCTCCTCGACATATACTATATAGCCCTCTGAAAATCTTTCTACCGAGCACTTGAAGATCTCCTTAGACATTCTTAGGAGGTCCTTAAGCTCCTTCTTAGATGTAGGGTAATAATGAACCATGAGAGCCACCAACTAAGATGCCGGCCTTGGGCTGCCTCTTCTCCTCAGGATCAAGAGAGCTAGAAGGGCTATCGTTACAAACTGGAGTGAGAGTAGCAAGGGTATGTATATGCTCTCGAGCATGGATACTCTGGCCTCTATATTAGAGCTCCTAACAATATTCTCATCCAGCCTAGCCCTTATAACCCCTAGATCTGTTACTACAGTAGCTACATTCCCCTGTATTGCCGAGATCCTCCCCACGATATCTCCTATAGATGTTCTCACAACAGCAAGATCTCCCGAGATATTTACTACCCTAGCACCTAGATCCTCTAACCTGACTCTAAGAACCCCGAGGTTCGTTGTTATCGTTGCCACATCTCCCTCCAGCCTAGCTATCGAGCTATTTATACTCCTTAGATCCAGCCTCAGCATCCCTAGGGAAGTATTTATAACCGCAACCCCGTTTTCGACGGATACTAGCCGTGCTCCTATAGAGCTCAGCATAGAAGATATATTGGTGAAGCCCCCGGCTATCTGGTTCGATATAGCCGTTAGGATCCTGTTGGGGGTTATAGCTATATCTCTAGACGCTATTACATAGCCGTTGGTGGGGTCGAAGATCTGTATGGATATATTCCCAGGTGGGAGTGATTCTACATTTAGATAGACTCTGATATACCCATTTGAATCACTCCAAACCTCCTTACTAACTATCATAGGCCCAATAGCTATCCCCAGCCTAGCCTCCCTAGGGAACCCCTTACCATCTATAGCTACCATATCCGTATAACCTGTCTCGATATCCTCAGGATATATCGATATGGATGGCTGATCCCTCTGGCCAAGGAACGCGATATATATGTCCTGGTTCAGCGCAGCGTTTCTATATGCACCAGGGACAAATGCTAGGGAGCCTCTCCTGCTATCCGTCCAAACTATATATACATTATTGTCAGATACAGCCATGCCGAAGTAGTCGCCTATAAAGAATGGGAGACCATACATCGGGTTTACAGTTATATCCGTAACCCTTATATTCTTTGCAAATGTGCTGCCGCCATCTTTAGAATATGTATAGTATATATCATATCCGATCCCGCCGGGATCTAGCCTCTTGTCGCCCCAAGCTATATGTATAGAGCCGTCACTCCTCCTCACAGAGATCATAGGGAAGAACTGCGTTGCATAGCCAGTGTCATCATTAATCCTTTTCGGGTTACTCCAAGTTCTACCCCCATCTCTAGAGAATACTAGGAATATATCGCCCATGTCAGGGCCCTCGGGCCCGTCCGGATCATCCTCATAGGCTATATATATAGTGTCATCAGGCCCAACGGCAGTAGCTGGGGTGGGGACTATCCATCTGAAACCGAAGGGCCCTGCATAGTAGGGGAACCACCAATGTGTTTCAGCAGCTAGCACCGGCTCAGAGAAGGTTCTACCCCCATCAACTGATCTCGCGACCCATATTCCCTGGATAACTCTACCTTCATATAATCCTCTCTCGACCTTGGCTCCAAAGAAGCTTACATACAGAATACCCCTTGGATCCACTACTGGGTATGACCACTGAACCAGGATATCGGGGTACCTTCCTTCCCAGCTAACGCTATAGGGCCCCTCAAAGGTTCTCCCACCATCTTTAGACACTATGATCTTTATGCTTAGATTGACCTCGTAGAAGCCCTTAAACTCCGTATAGGTTATATATATATTATCCCTTAACGGGTTCGAGGGATCGGGGCCCACAACTATCCAGGGCTTATCGTAGAACGCTGATACGCTATAGTTAAGGGCCCTTACAAAGCTCCAGGTAGCACCCCCATCCCTGGATATTGCCAGGGTTATCTCTGAAAACGCGCCCACCGATAGGTAAGATAGATAGATAGTCCCATCTCTCCCAGCAGCTAGGCTGGGATCGCTTAGGGTATCTCCATAAGTTGGGATCATTCTAACAGGGCCAAGCCATGTTCTACCACCATCAAGAGATCTATATACAGCTATCCCCACTATATAGTTGGGATCGCTATAATCATGAGCAGCGACAACAATGTTAGAAGCATTAACAGGATTAACAACCACCGAGGGCTCGTTCTCAAATGGGAAGTAGTGGGGAGAATCCCTAGTAACCCTTATATTGGGACCAAAAATGCTCTGCTCCAGAGTTGCATTTCGAGGGGATTGGAGGATCGGTAGAGTAGATTGTAAAGGAGAGAAGCCCGAGATCAGGTCTTTCGAGTAATGGCTTATCTCTCTTTTAAGCTTAAAGGCCCCCATAAACTCTCTCATATAAATCCCGCCTGATAGTAGATTCTTAACACCATCTGGCAAGTTTATTATTTCACGGGGGCTAATAGATCCTTCCTCGGCCAGCACACTTAGAGAAAGCGAAAGATTAAAAATAAGGATAGTGATTATCGCTAGAACTATATATATCCTCGATCCCATATCCGTATTCCTCGGGTATATTATTGCTAGCAATCTTATAATAATATAGAGTCTCAGTTTAGCAAAGAAATAGAAGCATTTGAACGACTGACCTCATTCCTGCACTGAAGAAATGAAGCCCTCAGCTGTAAAAATTATTTTGGGTATATTAATAGGTGTTCATTATGGCTATACATGATATATGATCTGATCCTAGATAGAGCTTCTCTCGCTAGATGTCTATCCACAACCTGTTCTAACCCTTTTAGTTAGATACAGCATTATAGAATCATCTTTATTATCTGCTGCGAAAATAGATATATTCTCCCTCATAAGGGATCTGATCAATTTATCTAGCTGCTCCTGACTCCCAAACCTTATCACCACTGCCAGAAATCTTTTAGTACATAGCTCCCTCGATATATTCTTTATATAGGTTTCTCCAAATCTATCTATCCTCCTAACCTCTATAGACTCGATCGTACTCCCTATCCGCTTGTCCCCCGATGGTTATTGATTATCACCGATATTTATTTGTTTGGGATTGCTTTGCCTCTTGATTCACAGGGATGTTATAACACCCCTGTGGTCATCGGGGGACTTCCACCCCCCACAGGGATATCCATATCCTTATGGGTTTATTGGTGGCTGTGGAGCCCAGCGGCACCGGGCTCCCATCTAGGGCTATGCCTAGAACTCCGAAGCCCTTCTGGGCATTGCCCTCATAAAGGGCTTCGAGGGCCTTAAGATAGATATTGATCAAGGCTACTACCTCTCTATGCCATCTCTCGCCTCCCTTGCTACAGATTCCTATCCTATCCTCCCCATATTCTATTACAGCCTTGTGTATTGGGCAGATCTTAGACGTATTCCTGGGATCTACCATCAATACCGGCACTCCGTATTCCCTAGCCTTATCTATTATCGCATTGAGCTCTCCTTTCAGAGCACTCTGATATATCTGTGCCTCAGCTGCTTATTCTTATACCTAGCGATCATAACCCTTATATCTTCCCCGGAGATCCTCTCAATAACTATTACTCCTCTTATCCTCATGGATTCCCTGACTATCATGTTTGCTGTATTCCACCTATAATCCCTCTTCTTCTTTCCTTCTCTAAGCTTTTCCATAGCCTTTCTAGTCTCTCTGTTACCAGATCCGTTTCTTCTCTGGATGCTCTCCTTTCTATAGTTATAGCCTAGAATAGTCTTAGCAAGGTCTGTTCCAAGTATTATTGCAAATGCCTCGTAGAGGGTTGCTACAGAGTTCTCATTAACATCAACAGGCTTAATATTCCCAGGCCTGTAGATCTCGACCTCCTTCTCAAGGGATAGGTGGAATATCACCCTTCTATTCCTTCTACCAGGCTTAATCTTTGCGTGGGATGTCGGCTTAAAACCCCTAGCCAGTAGCTTGTAGAACTCCT
>JAVVGE010000125.1:0-7074 GCA_032249255.1 Desulfurococcales archaeon
CTTCTCTAAGCCTTTTCTTAAAAGCCCTATCCCTCGGAATTATTGGGATCCTCACATTCAAACCTCTGATCACGACCAGCTTTTTACTTTTTCTAACGATCTTTGGGAAGCTGTATTTCCACTCGATATTATCCCAGATCATATCTATAGCATTCTGTAGAGCCTTAACATACCATGTTATCAGCCCCCTAACCCTATCATCCCTGATAGGCACAGAATATGACCTCACAAGCTCAAGGATCTGGCAAACCTCCTTAGACTTCAGCAAAATCGCTCCATAAAATGATATATCAACCCTTATAAACTTTTATGAAACCCAAAACAGTTTCTTAAGGGCACTAATCTTTGTAAGGGTTGTAAGGATTGCTAGTTCTAGATATCTAAAGATCCTCTGCCAGCTTTTAGCGCACGCTCTAGGGTTTCAAGCGATATGTATCTACCAATTAGTATCGGCTCTTCCCTAGTAACCCATTTTCTGTGTTCTGCTTCTCTTAACTTCTCAACGATCATATTCCAGGTCATTAGATCATCTACCTCATAGATTACTAGAAACTCGTTATCATCTATTCCATAGCTATAAGCTGTATATGATCTAATCTTCTTATCTGAGGACAGGGATCTTGCTAGTGCAGCGTGTTCCGCCATGATCCTCTTCCTCTCCTCAAATGAAAGAAGGTACCATTCAGGGGACTTCTTCATCGGATATGCTACGAGATATTCATAGGGATCCTTAGAAGCTTTCATCAAATACTCCCTTAAATCTTGGTGTGGAGGGAAGTACTGAGAGTGTCTATACACAGCGAAGAAGCTGAGAGCTTCGCGGAGATAGCGACCGAATCTACTTCTTAGAATCCACCTAAATCTAGCTATCTGTTTCGGGGTATCTGAAGAGATCCAGGTGATTATATCTATATCAGCCCTCAAAGGTATATATAGGTTCATGATAAGAGTCTCCTTTGAGAACTCCCTAAGATCAGCTGATAGATCTTCAGCGATGCTCTCCCTAGAGGCTAGGGACCAAAAGCCCCTCATAAGCCTGAGGGCATCTATAAACATATACATGGCATTATCTAGCTAAATCGGCGGAAGGGGTTATAAAGATAGATAAACCGGGACTGGCTACACATGGTTACACCTAACATGCTTAATTTTAATAGGGAGACAAGCATAAAGTCAAGAAGGCTAGAGGAGGCTCATAGAATGCAGCAATGTAGCATGAACCCACTATCTACTGGGGCTTCGGCGTGTGTAAACCAGTTTCGGGTTTAGTCTCTCCTCGAGAGCCATTCCCATGAGAACGAATCCAGCCATATAGCTGGTTATCCCAGCTATTGGTGCAAAGAGCCACCACCAGGCGCCGTTTATTAGTGCGCCTTCGCTATATGCCTCATTAAGCATTCTGCCCCATGAGGGTATATTGGGATCTCCAAACCCTATGAACTGGATCAGGACCTCTGTTGATATAACACCAGGTACTAGGGATACGAGGCCGTAGACTGCTAGAGGTGCTAGCCTCGGTAAGACGTGTTTCCTCAGAATCCATAGCCTGCTAGCTCCGATGGCTATGGCTGTCTCTATATATGGCTCTCCCCTTATAGCCATAGCCCAAGATCTAGCAAGCCTTGCTAGTCCAGGCCATGAGACGAGGACTATCAATCCGTATAAGATAGGCATAGATCTTCCGAAGGCTACTATCACAATCATTATTAGAGGTATGGCTGGTAGGAAGAATATAGTATCCGTTATGAAGGTCAATACCTGGTCAGAGAATCTCCCGACCCTGAACCCTGAGACCGAACCTATGGAGATACCCAGTATAACTGTTGCTGCAGCAGCTGATAATCCAAATATATTTGCGACCCTTGCTCCCTCTACGAACTGTCTCCATATATCAGAGCCCCTATGATCAGTTCCCAACAGCCCGTGAGCCAGCCCGAGGATTTTTATGGAGATGTCCCGAATCTCGATGTTGAGGCCTCTACAAGCCCTCAGATCTCTATCTATACATGTATAAGAGATATTAATTATGCCCCTTATCCTGGTATCTCGATCTAGGAGCAACTGGCTAACTGGGTTTACGATAATGGGGATCGGTGGTTCCTGAACCCTGTTTAGGAAGGGATAGGGGAGCTTTATAGACGAGTTATATATCTTAGATCCTCTGTCTATGATTATATCTTCAACGAGCAGTACAGCGTATCTCCCAGCTGTAATCTCTTCCCTTATGCCACCGTATTCTATAGAAATGCTCTTGTTCAGGAGCTTATCACTCACGATAGAGAGGTTGATTCTGAACCTCACGCTATTTTCAGAGAAAACTCTTATGTTGTATCCAATGATCATGGATCTGGCAGGTCTGTATGGGTACTCAAAGCTGTTAGATATTACCATATATGAGCCGGGAGCCGTAAGAGTAATATTAAGCGAGTATCTATCAATGCTGTTCACAACTATGTGGCTAGATAGACTCTCTATTCCCCAGTCCTCAAGCCTCTTTTCAATTGTTGGCGGTAGACCGGGTTCAAATATATACGAGGCCCACACAGGCATTGCTAGATAATCGGCCTCCCACATGCTTGTAAACGATCCTATATACCCAGCTATCATTGAATATGTGCCTAGAGCTGCATAGAATAGAACTATTGAGAGACCTATATAGAATTTAATGCTGAGAGACATCTCATCTCTTCTCCTATCACCCAGAAGAGTCATTGTATCACCTCACATATCCTGCGATGCCCTGCCTAACCCTTGGATCTAGAATCGCTATGATGACATCTGATACATAGAGAGACAAGGCTACCAGCATTGTGGAGATCACGAAGAAAGCGTTCATAACAGGTATATCGTTATTCTGAATAGCTTGGTATGCGTAGTAAGCTATTCCGGGCCAGGATGACACTATTTCAAGTGCTACAGAGCCCCCGAATATGGTTGGTAGTGAGTAGGCTATCTTAGTCATTATCGGAGGTCTTATATTGGGGATAACCTCTGATCTAAATACATCCCACTCGGACAAGCCCTTAGCCCTAGCTGTGACCGTGTACTCCTCACCTATCTCCGAAGTTATTATGGATCTGAAGAAATAGGCCCAGACACCATAGAGAGATAATATAGAGGCAATATATAGTGGGGAGAGGTACCATAGCCAGTATCTTATATCCTGGATCCCAGTGATACTTGTTGTAGGAGCCCTCACAGGGAGTGGAAGGATATATATTCCCCAAGAAACCTTGGGTATATATGCCAAGAAGTAGTAAACGATTAGAGCAAAAGCCCATATAGGTACCGAGAAGCTGGCCAGGCTGGAGATTGTTACTAGAAAATCGAGGATCCTACCTCTGGCTCTAGCAGCTATAATAGCTAGGTAATAGCCCACATATATAGGGACAATGACGGCAAATACGTAGAGAGCAAGAGTATATGGAAGCCTCATAAGGATCTCAGAAGAAACACTCCTCATAGATGTGAGGGAATATCCAAAGTCCAGGGTAAGGGAGTTCCTAATAAATATTAGCAGCTGATCCGGGAGGAGAGGCCTCGCAAGCCCATAGGTTGAAGCAAGCATAGAGACCCAACTCGAGTAACCGGGATCATCTGAGGGTTTGACAACAGCTCTAAAAAGAGGATCTAGAGACTGGCTCGGTAGAAAAGGGTTCGTACCCAAGGCGGCGGCTGGTAAGACTCTTGTTAACAGGAAGAAAGTTACTAGTGCGGATAAAAAAGTTATGAACATTATAATGCCTCTAAGAATTACATATCTAGCTAGCAACATATTCCCCCGATATAGCTATCCTTAGAAAAAATTTAGTCTAAATACTGCGTAATAGCACTCTCCTGAGCCATTATCGGTGACATTAATTAGAGGACAAGCCTCGCCCTTCAAGGCAGGAGGGATCATTACCAGCTCTGTTACTTCTCAATTTCATATAAAGAGTTAGCAATTAGTATCGGGACAATGAGATCCTAGCATTCTGGCTGAGTAAGCCTTGCCTTCTATAAGGGTCATCAATATTGATCTATTCATAGAGACTCAAAGGGTAAGATAGACACCATAGATAGGTTTTTCCACAGCTATGAAGCAGAGGAAGCATCATGATATAGTTTCGAGGGTTTAAACTGTATCCTTTTTTATGTTAATAAGATATTTTTTATATTCGTTTGTTATCTGGTCTTAAGCTTATAAGCATCTAATCCCTAGCTATTTTAATGATGAGGTAATATGAGGTAATAATCTCTGCTATATCTTGGTGTGCAGAGTCCTCAGGATGCTATGATGCTTAGAGCCCCTGAGACCGAAGCCCTTTATGAGGGCTCTGCCCAGAAGGGCTTCGGGGTTTTAAGTATAGATGGGAGCCCCTTTCCGCTGGACTCCACAACCCTCCTGAGAAGCTCCCAGGACATATTGCCGGGAGATTGAGTGGAGGGAAACCCTCGAGATGATCTACTATATAATTGAAAGAATGGAATTATTTGCTAAGGCTCCCTATCTTGAGCAGAGATTAAGTGTCTATAAGACATTAATAATACAGGGGCTGAATCTTTTTCATGCTAATAGAGATGTTTTATATTATCTTATCTATGTTTACCTAGTCCTGATAAAGCTTATAAACCATCCTTCACATGCTGTTTAGTAGGCTGTTACAAGGCAAGCAATAGATTTAAATACTTCTAGTTACTTATAAATACTTGATGTGTGCATGGAGGAACGTTATATTAGTAAGGGGGTTTACTAGAGTTTGGAAGATGGTTGAGAAAGCTTATTGGGATTGATAGGGGAGGGGTGCACACTATTCGCTAAACAGATTACTGGTTTTAATATCCTGGATACTTGTATTTGGTATATGTATGAGGAGTCTGTGTCTTAGAGAGGCTTTTCAATGTTCTTCGTAGAGCTGTTGTGATGGATTGCTATGCTAATAAGCCCTCTAGAGGGGCTCTTAGGGAGATTGTAGATCGACTAGAAGCTATGATTGAGGAGACGGTTGAGTATGCATTAGAGCATAAAGCATCGCAGAAGACACTACACAGGGTTTTCTATGAGAGGTATAGGGATCAGTATCCTTGGATGCCAACGGGAGTTATTAAGGGTCCTATAGAGATGCTGTTAGAAGAGCAAAGTCTTTTAGAGAGGCTAAGAAAAGGGATAGAGCTTATACCAATAGACTAGAGGTTAGGAGGGTCAAGATAGTCTACTCGAATAACCAGGATTGGGGGCTCGGGAATGGGGGTATAATGCTTAGAACCCATAGGGGGTAGATAGACTGAGGTATAAGGATAACAGGCAGTTGCATAGATACCTCTACAGTGGCTGGGATCTAGCTAGCGAGCTTAAGCTAGAATGTAATAGGGGAGGATGCTTGCTTATATATCATTCTCAAGACCCTTCTAGATCACCTACGATCCCAAGAATGTTGTTGCTCTAGATGTTAATGAGAATAATGCTACGATAGCAGTATTCAGGGACGGCATGTTAGTTGAAGTGATCAGAGTTGAGACTAGCCTTGGAAAAATTGTTATAACTTATTCAGTTGGGAGGGAGAAGATCTCGAGGCGAAGATCTACTGTGGGGAGGGATGTTAAGAAGAAATTGATGAAGCTTAGAGAAGGCGATAGGAAGCGGGATATACTGTATAAGGTTGCTAGCATCATAGAGGAGCTTGCTAGGGAGAACAACGCTGTTGTAGTTATAGGAGATATCGATGGTGATGATAAGGAGAAGATGTCCAGGAATAAGGGTGGGAGGCTTAGGCACAGGATCCATCGGTGGAGCGTATCCAAGCTGATAGAGCTTCTCGAAGATAGGCCCATACATGTTGTAAAGGTATCTGAGAAGGGATCCTCAAGTGTGGATCCATTCTCAAAGAGGAGGATCGATGGCTACAGTCCCCTAGTGATCCGCTCTGCGGTGAAGAGGGCTAGCGGTAGATACAAAGCGATAAAGATAGTATTGAGGATAGCATATGTTGATGGCAGGGTTTTTGAGAGAGATGTTGTGGGGGCTATAAACATCGGCTTGGAGTATTTATCCTCAGGTGGGAGGCCCGTGGCGTTTGGCTCGACGGGGGCCCATGAGGTGTTGGGTGAAACTGGTGATCCCGAGCCTAGGTGCAACCCCGCTAACGGAAATACAAGTATTTGGAAATACCATCAAATACCGTTAGCGGGGAAACGCGTAAGCCTGGGTGCGCGAGGAGAGACGCACTCCCGTAGTCCGTCCAGGGTTATGGCGTGATGAGCCCGAAGGCTACAACCAACGAACACAAAAGAGAATATCAATAGACGCTCTCAGGTGAACTGCTGGAACCCTCCCCTTTCTTATTCAAAAGATCTTATTTTCTCAAGATTTGTTGCTAGTTGCTATATCTACCCCTCTTTCTATATAGTCCATGAACCATCTATAGGCAGTTTCGTCATCGACAGCCTATAGCGGCGGGTGCTTGAATAAACAAGCACTAGGGCCAGCTATAACGCCCCCCCCCACGTTCTCTGTCCATCGCTAGCTTGACTACTCTGATCGCGTCTACTAGAACGACTGCAGCCATCGACTTGTCATCTACCGAAAGCTTTGCTTCAAGTGTTACTGGCATACCGCAGAATGATCTACCCTTTATGTATATATACGCTACTTTGGTATTTCCGAGGAATGGTACATAATCACTCGGACCTATTCTGACCCTGCCCTTTTTCTCAAGTAGCTCACCATATGGCAATACGCTCGTCACAGCCCTTGTCTTACTCACTCTCTTAGAATAGAGTCTTGACTCGTCAATCATGTTTAAGAAATCGGTGTTGCCTCCAACGTTAAGCTGATAGGTTTCCTCAATAAGGATCCCCCTCATATATAGTAACCTTACAAGGGTTCTATGAAGTATTGTTGCCCCTACCTGACCTTTTACAAACTGAAAGTCTCGCCCTTTCAAAACGGGGATGGTTTTAATAGCTTTCCAGGCACTTGTTTTTGGAAGGGCTCTATGGCTTCAGGTGTTGAGGGTTGCTAACCATCTCGATAGGGGTGATGGTTAGTCCCGAGCCTGGGGCTATAGAGCTCCTCAGGAGATACAATGTGGCTCT
>JAVVGE010000126.1:0-7070 GCA_032249255.1 Desulfurococcales archaeon
GAATCTCTCCGATTTTCTTTAGATCCAGTCTCAGGATCTTATTTATTGCATAGTTCAGGGCTGTGTTGTATCTCCTGAGGAGCTCTATGGCTCCTGGCTCGGGGCTAACCACCATGCCGATCGAGAGGGTTAGCAAACCCTCATCACCAGAAACCATAGAACCCCTCCAAAAAACCAGAAAACAAAAGCTAATAAGCATTAAAAGACGAGGCTTTCAGTTGTAACTAACTAATGCTGAAAAAAGAAGCACATTCCTAGCAAGTCTTTTCCCCTCACTTAACTGCTTACTTTCTTTTTGCCCATTGAGACTTGACCTCAATAGAATATAGGGTGAAAACCTAAAAACCCAGCCCTAAGGGGACTAGGCTTTCAGCTGTAAATTCTGGTTGAAGTGTTATATTTAAATACCTCTTTTTCAGATATTTCATTAGAAGTGCGGGGTGGGAGCCACCCTTAGAGCCTGTGGAGCTCCGCCCTCTACCCGTAGCTTTTGGCTACGGGCAAGGTGGAGCAATGAAGCAGGAAGCCCCGCCCCTAAAGGCGGGGTAGCTCATGGAATATCTACAATCAAGATCATCACCATCACATACCCTCTTCCTGAGCTTCTTTTTCTTCTCAACAACCTCGGGCATTGTTATTGATATCACCCAATAGAGATGTAGAAAAAGGAAAAAAGCACGTATAACGCTAAACCCAAAACAGCTTAGAGCGATATCCTCCTGAGCGTTTCTCAGCAGGTGGTGGTTCATCGTTTTTATCCCCACCATCTACCTCTCAACGCTCTCCCCGAGCCCTCTCACCGCAGTAGCTCCCCACCAGTCACCTGATGGCTCATCATCCTACGGGTCTCGGGAGCTCGGGGGCACCGATAGATATATAAACAAACGAATATAAAAGCATTCCCACTACCATGAAAAAGGATACAGCCCATAGGGCCTTATCCCTAACCTATTTCAACATAGTATTTTCATGGATTTGTATTCAGCTAACCCTATTGAAAGGCTGCCTAAGGATACAAAGAAACAAGCCTAAGCGATATGCGCAATGTCTCGAACTTGATGCTTAGGTTCAACTTAATTAGCAAAAATACCATAATATATTTATATTTTTGCTTAATAATTTAATATATGATGACTAAGAATGATGAGGACGTTCTTAGGTTTAGATAGAGAAAGTATACGTGCACTCACAGCTGCTTTATTTGGTTTTCTGCTCGATGCCTACGATCTATTAATAATATTATCTTTGTTACCTGTAATACAGATCTTGTTCTTTCCTGAGCTTACCGGAGTCCTGGGCCTGTTAGCAACATATGGCACACTTACAATAACTCTAATATTCAGACCCCTAGGTTCTTCTCTCTTTGGTTATTATGCTGATAAGATTGGTAGACAGAAAGTCCTTGTTATTACTATCAGCGGCTTTGCTATAATAACTTTCTTTATGGGTCTATTACCAACTTATGCACAGGCAGGTGTCTTAGCCCCTCTCCTGCTTTATGCGCTTAGGGCTATACAGGGAATCTTTATAGGTGGTGAGTATGCTGCAGGCAATCCGTTCGCATTAGAGTTCGCTCCTCAAAATAGAAGAGGTTTGGTTAGCGGTATACTAGCCGCCGCATTCGATGCAGGGGTTTTGTTATCTTCATTTGTAGTATATATATTGGGGACAATGCTGACGCGCGAGGCTTTCATGAGCTATGGGTGGAGAATTGCCTTTTTCACCGGCATATTACCAGCGGCACTAGCTCTATATATCAGATTAAAGGTGCCTGAGTCGAGGGTATGGACAAAAATGAAAGGGCAAGCTGTTACATCAAGGAGATCATTGGGAGAGGCTAGTTTTCTCATTGTAGCAACATCGCTCTTAATGGCCGGATTCCTCTACACCTACTATAGCACTGTTGGAATATATTCTACACTAGTTACTACCTATTTAAAGTATCCTATAGCACTAGCCAGCCTGGTTCTTACAGTAACTAACGGTCTCTTACTGCTTACTCACTTAGGAGCCGGCTTCATATCTGATGTACTAGGAAGAAGAATCGGCCTAATTACGTTAGGACTGATCTCAATAATAATTACAATACCCGTATTCTTATCTATAACCTCTATATCTTCCGATTTCAACTATCTACTCATCACCCTGGCTGTGGTGGGTGCGATAGTTAATTCAGCCTATGCTATACATGGTGCATATATAACAGAGAGCTACTCAACACTACTCAGGGGGTTCGGCTATGGTCTCTCCTATGCGATAGGCTTAATTATAGGGGGGTTCGCGCCACTGATCCTAATAACGATGGGAGCTTTCATAGGATCCGTATTCACTGCAATTATAATTAATGTTGTTATAGGTCAACTGCTTGTGGTAATTATAGCGCTGCTTAGACCAGAGACTAAATATCTGAGTATGGAGAGGTGATCATCATAAGATACGATCTCATTATAAGAGGAGGTAAATTGTTAGTGCCTAGCATAGGTATAATTGAAGGAGATATAGGGATCAGAGAAGGCAAGATCGCGGCCATAGGCAAGTCGCTAGATCCAAACCAAGCTGACAAAGCCATTGATGCCCATAACCTTCTTGTAACGCCTGGCATAATCGATGCCCATTTTCACATAGGCATATACAGACCCCCAAGAGAAGATGCATTAAGTGAGTCAAGGAGCGCTATAATTGGCGGTATAACAACTCTAATTAGCTACTTTAGAACAGGTAGGTATTACCTAAACACAAGCGGGCCATATCTAAAGATCTTTCCAGAGCTGCTTAAGACCGTGGATGGAGCCTTTTACACCGACTATTCATTCCACCTCGCACCAATACTGTTAACACATCTTGACGAAATGGAGATCCTAGTGAAGGAGTACGGGGTCACGTCATTCAAGTTCTGGAGAATATACTCCGGGACCACACTTAGGGGTGAATATAGGAGGGGCAGGATGGAGGAGGAATTCTTATTCTCCGATACACCATATGACCTCGGACATCTCTATGAGATCATGTTAAGGGCATCGAAACTCAGAGAATATGGTGTAAGGGTTAGTATACATGCAGAGGAGCCTGAACTGATTAGAAGGTTTCTCGGGGTTATGAAGGACGCCTTAAATAGGGGTGAAGTAAAGCCCTTAGAAGCCTATCATTTAGCCCGCCCACCTGAGTCAGAGGTTATTGCGATAGCTGAGGCCATGTATATTGCTAAGTTTACCAATTGCCCTATTAATGTGCTTCATATAAGCAGCTCTCTAGCCTTTGAGGAGGCCCTCAGGCTTAGAGATATCCTCAGTATTGATGCTGCTCTTGAGGTTACTCTCCACCATTTATCGCTCACAATCGATTCACCGGCACAGGTTAGGGCTAAGGTGAATCCGCCTATAAGGACTAAAGACGACGTAGAGAAGCTATGGGAGTTTGTGAGAAAAGGTAAGGTAGATCTGTTCGGCAGCGATTCAGCAGCGTTAACAAGTAACATGAAGGATAGGGGTCTCTGGGATGCTGAGGCCGGATTTGCAGGAGCCGGTTTATTTCTACCCATATTATATACCGAGGGCTTCCTGAAAAGAGATATACCTCTGGAGACATTACTAGTGCCAGCCACTATTAAACCAGCTAAGGTTTTTGGGCTATGGCCCAAGAAAGGTAACCTAGGAATAGGTGCTGACGCCGACATAGTAATCTTTGATCCCAACATTGAAAAGATCGTTAAACCTGAAATCCTAGAGTCTGGACAGGATTTCACACCTTGGGAAGGAATGACACTGAGAGGATGGCCTGTGTACGTTTTAGTTAGAGGGAACATTGTCATGGAAAAGGGAATAATTATAGATAAACCGGCCGGTAAATATATCAAGAGGCCTGTGGATAAATGGGGTAAGGCCTAATATGTTCAAAATACCTCAATTTTATCCTAACTATTTAACAGAGCTTCTCTAGCTCTCCTCACTTTCTTTACTATTACATAGAAGCCCTTCTCGAGTATGGTTACTAGGTTATTCATCTCGATGTTTGTCTACTACCTAATGAAAACCTGTTATGGGCTCCTCTATCCGAGCACTGGTTTTAGGAAGCAGTCTGTTATCCATATGATGTTTTCTTGGCAACATCCTTCTGTCATAAGAATAATATATATTATTAATTTTTAGGTGGCAGTATTTCTATACATATTTCGAGGAGAACTATGATGCTTAGTTACAATACCATGTTATATGCTTCCTAGATCATGCCTGAGGCTTTCATCAAAGCCTCCACATAGGATCTCGTTTGATATTTAGCTACTATATAAACTTAAGGATAAATGTAGTATGACAACTCGCGTATTATAAGCTCTAATAATCTATGATGACTCATCCCCGCTAAGCTCGTCCATACCTAAAACTAAAGCACTATGTAGCAAAAGGTTTTATAAGCTTCTTTCTTGACTATTCATCCGCATTATACAATAAAACATATTCTCTCTAGAGAATAAGCCGTCTTAAAGCCTGCATATCCAATACCAACCTGGGATGATAAAAGAGCTGGTAAAACGGCTTCCCCATCATAAGCATTATATTTTTTAATAATTTATAGCAACCCATAAAGTACTCAATAAATAATAGATGACTTTCCAACATCCTTTCTACCGAAGACCCTATGACCACGGGTTCTTCAAAGAGGAAACATGATCAAAATCACAGCACCTTTAAAATCAACAACTTACGTTACGCCGAGAGAACATCCTAATCCCCCTGCAGTTTCAGGTAAATATGCTCGTACGCACGTACGTCACCCCCGCCAATGCGGATAGTCCGTGCAAACAATAACTCCCTATTCCCAAGTTACGCCGGGAAATTCCGGGGAAATCCCGAGAAATGCTGGGAGATGCCTAGGCGCAGTCATCAAAATTTTGACTACAGTCAATGCATGCAGCAGTGAGTAAATGCACCTTTTACAATGCCTAGGTTGGTAGGGATATAATTAACTATTGCAACAGTGATTATATGATGGTTTATAGGCCTCGCAGCCCCGTAGAGATGCAATCACCTAGTCTATTTGACTGCAACTCTTCAAGGCTGAAACGATCATGAGGTAACCTTATGATCATTCTCGGGTCTTAACATCAACAAATGCAGTCTGAGCATGCACAAGTGCTCAAAAGTATATAAGGCTCGGAGAGGCTTCATCTTGAAACATTTTTCGCTCGAATTTCAAGCCGCAATACTGGATCCCAAGCCGTGGCGCCTTGGCCAGCCCTCTCTTATTCCTCACTATGAAAATAAGGCAAACCTATCGCGGGATAGCCCCGTGAAAACGCGTCATTGCTAGGGGTTTAATGGTGCCGCAAGCCCCAATCCCTGGAGATTGAGCGTTTCCAGGACGCGTTTGAAGGGCGACTGGTGTAGTTAATAGGCAGTTAACTACACACCTCCTCACTCCATTGCGGTCTAACCTCTCTTAGAGAGCTAAAAACACGGGGAAGGCTCTAGGACTACACAGAGTTTTAGCAATATTCTAGGAGATGGAGGAGAATAAACCTCAAAAATCCATTACTTTCTAGGGATTGCTAGGTAAACTAGGAATATTGTGAAGAAGCCTATTAATAAGCCGTACCATAGTCCTCTTGTTGCATATAAGTAATAGATAACTATGCTACCTAGAGCCCATGCAATAAAGTCTGGTATATTCCATTTTTAGTTGTTTCAGCTAGTTTCATTCTTGGTTTGGCATAGTATTCAGTCCATATTACGATACCGGCTGGTAGAGATATCGAGGTCAATAGGCTTAACCATTGAATAGCGAACGTGTGTAGTTTGATAATCACTAGTATTGATGCAAGTACAGCTCCTGTAGTGACCATTTTTCTCCTATCAACAATTCTGCCTAACGTCTTCAGACTCAATGTCCACGAGAGGGATGCTGAGTAGAGCTGATTGTCAGCCGAGGTCCACGCGAGCAGGAAGAGTGTTATTAATGCTATTGGGAGAAGCCCTAGCTCTATATAAGTGCCATAGAGATCCATACCAGCCGCTGCAGCAGGTATTCCTGAGAGTATTATAATAAAACTCCAAAATCCAAGAAAGTTCACAGACCCTGTGAGAACCGCGTCTAAGGGTTTTCTACAGAATCTCTGATAATCAAACGAGAGGACTATTGAGCCATTAACAAACGTACCTAGAACTAGGCCGAAAACTAGAGGCAGAGCTACCGTGTCAAAGACTCCCATGCCTGGCGCCCGCTTGTCCCCCGATGGTTATTGATGGTTATTGATATTCTTTTGTTTGGTGTTGCTGTGTTTTTGACCCACAGGGTTTTTAGCCCTGTGGTCATCGGGGGACTTCCACCTCCCAACAGAGATCTAGGGATCTCTATGGGCTCGCTGGTGGCTTTTAAGCCCAGCGGCACGGGGCTCCCATCTAGGCTTGAAACACCGAAGCCCTTCTGGGCAGTGCCCTCATAAAGGACTTCGAGGGCTTTTAAATAGAGGTTAATCAATGCCACTACCTCTCTATGCCACTTCTCACCTCCCTTGCTACAGACACTTATTCTATCCTCCCCATACTCTATCAAGGCATTGTGTATCGGACATATCTTAGATGTGTTCCTAGGATCAACCATTAATACCAGCACACCATATTCCCTAGCCTTATCTATTATCGCGTTCAGCTCACCCTTCAATGCACTCTGATATATTCTATGCCTTAATTGCTTATTCCTATACCTAGCGATCATAACCCTTATATTGTCCCCCGAGATCCTCTCGATAACTATCACTCTTCTCGTCCTCATGGCATCCCTTACTATCATGTTTGCTGTCTTCCATCTATAGTCCCTCTTCTTCCCCTCCCTAAGCTTCTCCATAGCCTTCCTAGCCTCCCTGCTACCGGATCCATTTCTTCTCTGGATGCTTTTCTTCCTATAGCTATAGCCCAGGGTTGTCTTAGTAAGGTCTGTCTCGAGGATTACTGCTAATGCCTCGTATAGAGTTGCTACAGAGTTCTCATTAACATCGATAGGCTTAACAATATCCTCTGGCCTATAGATCTCGACCTCCTTCCCAAGGGATAGGTGGAATATCCCCTCCTATTCTTCCT
>JAVVGE010000127.1:0-7063 GCA_032249255.1 Desulfurococcales archaeon
TATATTTTTCTATGAAGCCTTACGATGTAGGTGAGCTGTATCCTTTTTCATGGTAATGGGGATGCTTTTATATTCGTCTGTTGTTTGAACTTAGGCTTATAAGCACCCAATCCCTATCTATTTTGATGATGAGGCGATATCTCTGCTAGATCTTGGGATACCTCGGGATGCTATGATGCTTGAGCTCCCGATACCGAAGCCCTTTATGAGGGCATTGCCCAGAAGGGCTTCGGGGTTTCAAGTCTAGATGGGAGCCTCTTTCCGCTGGGCTCTACAGCCACCAATGAAACTACAGAGGTATTCAAAACCCTGTGGGGGAGGTGGAAGTCCCTCGATGCCACAGGATCAAAACCTGTGGATCAAGAAGCAAAGCAACACCAAACAAATTAATATCAGTGATAATCAATAACCATCAGGGGACAAGCAGCGCTTTCTATGCTGCTCTTCCTGGTTTCATATAGTTTTCTAATGTTTGGTTATTATTAAGAAGGAGTAGATCTCACCCTTCTAGGGCGGGTTCTAGGGCGGGAAGGGTTGTTTCGGAGTATATCTATATTTCCTTGGGATGAAAACCTTATATCTATATATTTTATCTCTAAATTTGCCTTCAACGGTTTCTATTTTTCCATCTAATATCTCTATTCTATATCTGTAGAGGGGAGCATCTATAACTACTGTGTGGTATTCTCCATGTTCACCTGCAGGATCTATGCCGTTTCTCACAAAATCCTCTATAGCGCTCCAATCGAGGATCTTGCCGACATATTTTGAGAGAGGCTCCTCATCATATGCTCTAATTATGAGGGGTTTAACACCTATCTCGAGGGCCTTTTTAACGACTTCATAGCTATTTGATCCCCATAGTGGTTCTAAGGCCTCTATACCTACTTCTTCACATACCTTGTCAACCCACTGTCTATGTGCCTCTATATAAATATCTCCAAAGATCATTTTCTCAACGCCTAAACTCCTTAACCTCCTAAGGATAGCCTTAAAATCCTCTTCATAACCCTCCCAAGAAGTTCTAGCAAAGATCCCCGTGATCCCGAGAGCACCTACCTGGGACATTAGAAGCCATGGCGGGCCGTGATATGATACTATATTCTCTACGAACATATGCACAGCATAGTAAGGCCTATAACCCTTCTCACATGCTATATGCATTGCAAGGTATGAATCTTTCCCACCACTCCACGAAACAGCCGCTATGCTCAAGGAGCACCCTTCGATATAGATTTCTAATAAGGCTATATATGGATATCTAATCCATATGGAAAAAGCGTGATCAGATAGAAGCACCAATTAGTTGATCTAACATCATACTTTAATCCCATTAAATATCCATGGTATAAAACTCAAACTAGTAGAGAGATCCACAAAATCTATGAAGAGCTCATAGAATACTACAAAATACATACAGCATCATTTCCTCAATAGCTTCATCTTTAGAAGGAGAAAAATATTGAATCAATGCTTTTTCCTTTTGCTATATAGCGTTTTGGTGTTAGGGGTTTGGATTTCATTGGGGATCCATATCACTGGGCTCCTCCCGCTCGGGGTGACCCCTACCCACAGCTCCACCATCATAGAGATTCCCGGTTCATTGTTGTGGAGAACTCCCGCCTTCTGGTTTTTCTTTTACCTCTCTGTATCCTTGTGAGCCCCACTCAGGTCTCCACCCGCTTGTCCCCTGATGGTTATTGATTATCACTGATATTAATTTGTTTGGTGTTGCTTTGCTTCTTGATCCACAGGTTTTGATCCTGTGGCATCGAGGGACTTCCACCTCCCCCACAGGGTTTTGAATACCTCTGTAGTTTCATTGGTGGCTGTAGAGCCCAGCGGAAAGAGGCTCCCATCTAGACTTGAAACCCCGAAGCCCTTCTGGGCAATGCCCTCATAAAGGGCCTCGGGGCCATAAGATAGATATTTATCAATGCTACTACCTCCCTATGCCACCTCTCGCTTCCCTTACTACAGGCACCTATCCTCCCCATACTCTATTACAGCCTTGTGTATCGGGCAGATCTTAGAGGTGTTCTTAGGATCCACCATGAGCACCGGCACTCCGTATTCTCTAGCCTTATCTATTATCGCATTGAGCTCTCCTTTCAGAGCACTCTGATATATTCTATGCCTTAATTGCTTATTCCTATACCTAGCGATCATAAACCTTATATCGTCTCCCTATATTCTCTCAATAACTATCTATAACGCCCCTAGTCCTAAGGGCGTCCCTTACTATTAGGTTTGCTGTCTTCATCCTATAGTCCTTTTTCTTCTTTCCTTCTCTAAGCTTTTTCATAGCCTTCCTAGCCTCCCTAGAGAAGGAGATCGAGATCTACAAGCCTGGGAATATTAAGCCTGTCGATGTTAATGAGAACTCTGTAGCAACTCTATACGAAGCATTCGCAGTAATCCTAGAAACAGACCTTGCAGAGACAACCCTGGGCTATAGCTATAGGAAGGAGAGTATTCAAAGGAGAGACGGATCCGGTAGTAGGGATAGGTGGAAAAGCACTCTCCTATTCTTCCTATCAAGCTTGATCTTTGCGTGGGATGTCGGCTTAAAACCCCTAGCCAATAGCTTGTAGAACCCTTAGAAGGCTCTAGATCGAGGTGCACCCAGCCCCTATGGGTATTGATAGCAACACTTGTGAAGAAAATGTTCTCAAAACCATTTATATTGATCTTTATAGGGTTTACTGGTTTCCACACGTGGTCATCAACTAGCCATAGGCTAACACTATTGATCCTAGGCACTAGTATGCCCTCCATCATCTCAAGATCTACCTGATGTCAAGCAATCTCCCAAGATTTCTTCCAGAGATGTCTCCTGATCCTCCTTCCCCTAAGATCCCTTTTCCCTAGACCTAGATACTTAACAAGCTCGTCGAAGATCTCTCTAGAGTATTGTCTAGCCTTGTTCCTCCTTAGAGAGGAAACCCTTTCAACAGCATCCTGGCAAACTCCATGTATGTAGTGGGATGGGATATCTGGATAGACCTTCCTTAGCTCTCGATACCTCTCATTCTTAAGCCTATAGTAATTCTCGATAATATTCCTGGATGCGTGGGGTCATGTCTTTATGCCCTTATAACTATATATTGCTCACCAGGACTTTATTATATGAAATATGTTATTTATGAAGATCCCATTAATCCAAAAAGGGATGGGGAGCCTTTAAATGGCCCATTTAAATTAGGAAGGAAACACTTATAATTAGTTAATGTATATTCTGATTCGGCGGTTGTAGTCAAAGATGTTTAGGGTGTGGAGGGGGGCCAGGGCCAGGCTATCCAGGAAGGCTGTCTCTTTCCTTCTTCGGCTAGCGTCTCCTTTGATGGGTCTCGTATATAGGGTCTATGAAGCTAGTCTCGAGGGGCAGGTTTTGAGAGGCCCTATACCGCGGCATATAGCTATAATACCTGATGGCAATAGGAGGTGGGCTATTCTCCAGGGTTTGCCTAGGTATGTTGGGCATGAGAGTGGGTATGTGAAGATGAAGGAGGTTCTGAGATGGCTCTACGATCTAGGGGTAGGGATAGTTACTATCTATGCTATGTCCTATGAGAACTGTATTAAGAGGCTTGAGGATGAGAAGGCCAGGCTTTACTCGATCATAGAGAGAGGGCTTAGAGAGCTTATTGAAGAATCGATTAAGAGGGGTGTCAGGATTAAGGTCACCGGCAGACTAGATCTGGTTCCTGAGAGCCTTAGAAAGCTTGCTGGGGAGGCTGAGACAAGAACCTCTGTAAATAGTGAAAAGGTTGTTAACATAGCACTGTGTTATGGGGGTAGGCAGGAGATTATAGATGCTATGAAGAGGATAGCTAGGGATATTAGGGATGGTTTAATAGATCCTGAGGAGATCACCGAGGAGTCCTTTATCAAATATCTAGAAATAGATCACGAGCCAGATCTAGTTATAAGGACCTCGGGCGAGATGAGGATAAGCAACTTCCTACTCTGGCAATCAGCATATGCGGAGCTATACTTCTGCGAAGCTTATTGGCCGGAGTTCAGGAGAATAGATCTTCTAAGGGCAATTAGATCCTACCAGCTCAGGGAGAGAAGGTTCGGCTCGTAATTCTATTCAACGACCTTCCGCTTGTCCCCTCTAGGTCGGAGGAGATCATCTACTTACTAACTAGGCTTTTAAACCTCTTTGCATCATCCCACATGTATACGTTGTTGAATAGGACATATGCTTCTGAGAAGCCTGGCCTCTCGATCCTCTCCATAAGTTCTCGGAGATCCTGGTCCGTGTATCTATACCTATAGTTAACCTCCCCACCTCCCAGCCCGTGGAGTCTTGTGTAGACCTTGTTCTCAACAGATCTACACGGATCTCTCCTCAGGAGATCCACCACGTGAAGGATCTTGAGCTCGGTTAGGAGGCTACAGAGCGCACCTAGATTCGAGGGATCATTCCAGCTTCCTCTAGGCTCCCAACCGATCTCGAAACCCCTACCAACTATAGAGGAGAAGAAATCCCTTACCCATTTAAGAGCCTCAGGACTATACCCAAACGAGGGGGGTGTCTGGAAAATAACGAATCTAGCCCCCAGCTCCCTGGCAAAGCTATAAACAACTTCCCATGCAACCATATTAGCCCTTGTAGGTCTGAGAAAACCATATTCACTTAGATCTCCCTCAAGCTTTCTCCTAAGCCTCTTCATAGTAGGGCTGGTTGGGCTGTGTGTGATAACCTGCCAAGCCTTAATGCTGTAGATAAAACCCTCAGGAGCCTCAGCCCTGAGCCTTCTAGCCCTCTCCACAGGAGGTGGATCGTAGAATGTCTCCTGGATCTCTACAACATCGAGGCTCCTAAAAACCTCGGCCCTGGCCCTTGGAAAGCCACATGTACCAACATAGATTCTAACTGCTTTCGGTTCTATAGTGAATCACCTCACTATTTACCTACTTCCACATTCAATTCTACTTTCTTTCTTTTAATTCCATGGTATGTCATGTGTATGCCTCGTCTTCTTAGATATTCCTCGTATTAGTTATTGCTTTTGGAATATTTGAGTGTTGATCTCGATAATGATCTTCGAGGTTGATGGGCGGTATGCTTATACAGCTCCTCTCCTATAGAGTTCTCTGTTATGGCGATCGTTATCCTAAATATCTGGTTTGGAGTTTTATTTATGTGGCTGTGATAATGTCTGAGGATCTCGTGATCTATTCCCTCATGGCGATCCTTGTTGTAGTGCTACTCGGTCCTCTACTCTCTAAGAGGATTGAGGAGAATCTAGAGGTCTTTTTCCTGGTAATGGGTTTTCTAGCTTCACTGGTTTCCGGGAGCCTGGGTCTCGGCTTGCTTCTAGAGGCTTTGAAAACCCCTCTGATGATCCGGGATATTCCCTTGGGTATATTTCAGGCGGTTCTGGTATCTGGGATCCTTTTTGAAATGTTTAGGGATAAGCTTAGGAGTGTTATTTCAAGTGGAAAGGCTATTAAAAAGGCGCCCCTCATATACTCGATCCTCGTGCTTATCCTGGGGATGGGTAGTAGTGTTATATCAGCTATAGTGGCCTCAGTAATAATAGCTGAGGTAGCCAGGACGATGGAGATCCCGAGGAGTGTGAGGACTCTTCTCCTAGTTATTCCCGCCTATGCTATCGGTGCTGGTGCTGCCCTCACACCACTCGGAGAGCCCCTCTCAACAATAGCTGTTGCAAAGCTCTCTGGGGAGCCCTATCATGCTGACTTCTTCTTCCTCGCCAGGCTTCTCTGGGACTATGTTGTTGCTATTGTCGCTATATGCTCTATACTATCTTGGTATCTATATAGGAGGGCCCTAAGAACTATAGAGGCCATCATAGCTATAGCAACGCCGAGCAGGGGGGATGGTTCTAGTAGGAGCTATAGAGAGGCTGTTGTGAGGGCTATAAAGATATACATATTTGTCCTCGCCCTAGTGCTTCTCGGACACTCATTCGATCCAGTAGTTGAGAGATACATAGCGCACCTCTCTCCGGAAGCCATGTATCTATTTGGAAGCGTATCCGCAGCCCTGGACAACGCAACCCTTACAGCTGCCATAGTAACCCCCGAGATGGAGATCCTGCAGATAAAGTCCTTCCTAATATCCCTATTGATAGCCGGAGGCTTCCTCATACCAGGGAACGTGCCTAACATAGTTATAGCCTACATCAACGGCGTGGGCTTCAGAGAGTGGGCCTATAAAGCTATACCAATCGGCCTACCATTATTCCTGGGATCATTTATAGCCCTCTTCTACCTAAGACTATAGATACAGAGTTAAAATTACTAAATTTCACATAGGTCTTGAACAAGCGTTTCCCCGCTAACGGTATTTGATGGTGTTTGTGAATATTTGTATTTCCGTTAGAGGGGTTGCACCTAGGCTCGGGATCACCAGCTTCACCCGAGCTGCATGGGTGCCTGTAGAGCCCAACGCCACTGGGCTCCCACCTGAGGAGAGGTATCTCAAACCGATGTTTATAGCTCCTATAACATCTCTATCTATTGTTAATCCATTGCTCAGCTTTGCTAGCCTCATCTGTATTTTTATAACCTTTACCCTTCTACCCCCTCTCAGCGCAAAGCGAATCACAGAGGGGGTATATCTCTTGATAGGCTTACCGCTAAATGGATCTCTTGATGATGAGTATGCCTCAGATTCTTCGACAACATGTAACGGCTTGTTATTCAATATCTCTACTAGCTTTGAGACGCACCACTGGTGGATCCTATGTCTCAGACTCTTCCTAGCTTTGCTAGCCATCTTGCCCTTACCTCTATGGGCATTCCCAACAACTAAGGATGCATCGTGTTTCTTAGCGATCTCCTCAATAATCCTAGCTGTTTTATAGATAACATCCCCCTTCCTCTCCCTCTCTCTAAGCTTTCTAAGAGCTTTCCTAACATCTCTATCCCTAGTGGATCTGCCTTCTGTTATCCTTCTCCTCTTCTCGGAATACGCTATAACGATTCTGCCAATGCTAGTCTCGATCCTATAGATCTCATGTAGCCTTCTATCTATAAACACGGCTAGGGTAACATTGTTCTCATTTATATCTACTGCAACAGC
>JAVVGE010000128.1:0-7046 GCA_032249255.1 Desulfurococcales archaeon
GGGCTGTATCTTTTTTCATGGTGGTGGGAATGCTTTTATTTTTATTTGTTGTCTGGCTTAAGCTTATAAGCACCCAATCCATAATTGTATTGATGATGAGGCAATAATCTCTGCTAGACCTGGGCGTGGATATACTCGGGAAGCGATGATGCTCAGAGCTCCCGAGACCGAAGCCCTGTATGAGGGCTATGCCCAGAAGGGCTCCGGGGTTTTAAGTATAGATGGGGGCCCGGTGCCGCTGGGCTCAACAGCCACCGGTGAGCCCATAGAGATCACTAGGTCTCTTTAGGGGAGGTGGAAGTCCCCCGATGACCGCAGGGCTAAAAACCCTGTGGATCAAGAAGCAAAGCAATCCCAAACAAATTAATACCAGCGACAATCAACAACCATCGGGAGACAAGCGGAGAGGGTTATCTCACACAATGACAATATTCTCTTTAGAGAGTCCTCTGAAATCTTTTAGATTTGTAATTAGTGCTGATGCATATGCGTTATAGTATGGTGGTCCCTTTCTAGAGAATATGGTAATTACCCTGGATCTGTGGTTCAGCTTATAACCCTCCCACGCGGGTTCGTGCCCCCTTATAACCACTTTTAAACCTGTTTTTCTAAGGAATGTGTTCGTTATTACCTCTCCCCAGAGATAGCCTGCCCCCCTTGGTGATGGCATATACTCTATGTCAGGATCTTCTGTAGGATCATTCCACAGGATCTCCTCCAAGATTCTCATGTCCCCCTCCCCGTTTAGTATGCATCTCAGATCTTCCCAGCATTCTCTAGTCGAAAATACGGGTATCCCACCGTGGAGGAATACTGCCGAGCCTCTGTATACTGCTGCATAGGGTAGCAGATCAAAGATCTTCTTAGACATGCTATATATCTTATCTGCTGAAACACTGAAAGCCTTCTTTAGAACATATGGATAATCATGCGGATATACAGGAAGATTTTCAGGAGGCTCGTGATTCCCTCTAAGGGTTATGACCCTTTCACCATACATCGCTTTTAGCTTAGATATGAAGAGAAGGGTCTCTAGCTGCTTGTCACCTCTATCAATATAATCCCCTAAGAATATCAAGAGTGTATCCTCCATCATAACCCTCTCAAGATCTATATACCTAAAGATCGAGAGCAACGTATCTAGATCCCCGTGTACATCTCCTATTACGACGGCCCTCGTGTACCTCCTAACATCTATATCTATAACCCCCCGAGGCCTATCCCTAGACAACCACTCCCTCTCGAGGATCTCTTTAAACCCGGATAGATACTCTAAAGTCTCTTCAGCAGTTCTAGAAATCCTAGCAATGTCTTCAAGAACTTTTTCCAACATATCGGTTCCCAATGATTTTAGATCTAACCCAAATAATATATAGAAGATATATAATACCGTGTTAACATCGCGAGCTGCTGTTTCCCGGTGGATAGCTATTCACTGTCTACATGTTTGCTGATTTTGAATTACCCGCTATCTACTTCTCAACAGTCTCCCCAGCCTCCACCGCAGTAGCTCCTAAACTGCTGCCGGTGTTCATCGCCTCTAGGGTCTCTTAAAACCGGAGTCGCCAAAACATCCAAGATAGGAGCTTATAAATCTTTGTTAGCATACCTCATAGCTTCAAGAATCTCACGAACTAAGACATATGAACTCCACCCTGTCCTGGGCTCTTCTCCACCAATATTATTAACAGAGCCTTATATATCTCCATCATCGCCTTGAAGCTGAAGATCCCTGCTAAGCCCCTAAATGAAGAGATTCCTCTAGAATCTCTGGAAATTCTAGGAGAGTTTATAAACTATTTGTTTTGCTTTGTTTAGGAGCTTTAATGCTTTATTCCAGAAAATATTGAAGGTCCCTCTATCTAGATCTTCTTCATAGAAGTATCTATGCAATACTTCTCCAGTTGTTAAAAGATCATGAAATAGATCCCTGTATATTCTCTCGACGTTATTGGTGACATAATTATAGAGTTTGCCATGATCCCACGCAGCAATAAAGACTCTCCTGAGAGACGCATGAAGCTTTATCAGTGATGTTATAGCTCCCCAGAGTTTCTCGGCAGCTTGCTGAGGGTCTTTTCCAACAAGATTTATTGCATTGCTATAATACTTCTCAACCATGTTTTTGTATCTACTGACCCTGTCTAAAGGATCTCTCCAAATATTCTTTAACTCGTCTGAGGCATCTTCAATATTCCAGCCAACAGCCTTAGCGAGCTCAACCATATTGAGCATATCAATATCATCTAGAGGTTTCTCTTCAATAAGCTTTCTCACTAAAGGTACTAACTCTGGGAACTCTTGGAGAGAAGTGAAAGATACAGTAGCCATGTGATGAATTTCTGCTGCTACATGGATAGGCTCACGATATTCAATGCTCACAACACTGCCATGCTTATCTCGCGATATCAGTGTCAAGGTTATAAGAGCCCCAGTTTCTGCGATACCCTCGATATCTCTTAAGTTAGATCCGAAAATACTATATGCCTGAGATGTGAATAGAGTCAGATCTGAGTCTCTGTACACCTTTGGCTCTTCGATATATTTACGTGAGTACATAGATCTGAGCCCTGTCTATTTCTTCAGTTTCCAAGATATCTTATATATCCATGACACCCAGTAAATAGGTTCATTAAGTGGCGTTCTATACTCTACATTTCTAGCCACCATAACTGCTTCTCCAATCACTCTAACTAGGAACTCTCCTCTAGAGCTTTGCACAATCTCCCAGGCTTCAGCAGGTTGCTGCTCAACAATGTCTATCACCTCCCACCCTTCTTTTGGAGGCTCTGGAGGAGACAGAGGCTTATCTATAACAAGTTTCTTAACATCCTCAGGAATACTCTCAACAGCTACTCCACCAACAACTTTAACATCAAAATTTACACCACCAAAGGGTGAGAAACCGGCTTCTCTGACATCAACGACTAATATCTTAAACTTCAGAATGGTTCCATCAGAGACTTTAATACGCCCAATGCCGACAGGATGAGAGCCACAGCTCATATCCATCTTCTAAATAAATTATCTGTGTATGATATATATTAAAACAGAGGACCGCTAATTTCCATCGGCAACATATGATCAAGATGATAAATGTTTTTTGAGATAGTTCACATACGACTTCCTCTGATCTTACATGCTCCATTGAATCTTCAGTATCCAGTTTTGGGTGATAAAATCTCTATCTCAAGCTCTTCTATGGCAGCCCTGATAACAGAACCTTATCCTCATGCGATTTTATGATGGCGTTGCATATCAACGTCCTAGACTTTCTATCATCTTCTATAGCTTTTAGGCTAAGAGATCTAGGGATTACATAACTGAAAGTCTCGTCTTTTAAGGCGGGGATGAGTAAGAGAGCTTATTAGCTTTCTAATCGTATTTTTGGAGCCTGGAACCCAAGATAATGGGCTCCTAGGGGATCTCTGGCCACCCCCACTGCCCCCCAGATGACAAATGTAAACCTAAACAGATAGAGGGAACCAATGATTCGCCTGAAAGGAATGACGATCAAGATGACGACCTGAAGGCAGGCGAAGAGGTCAGTCAGATTATTCTCAATTAAGATTTTAACTCTCTTCTAGAGCTGTGGTTTAACTCTTCATCAGAAATAAATAGAGACATAGCAGATCAGGATACCTGGTTCTTAAAAGCTTATGATCCTGACCCATAGATTTATGGGTTAGTATATTTTAGAGACCTTCCATTAGCTACATGATCTTCAAGATTTAGGTTCTTTAG
This sequence comes from Desulfurococcales archaeon, assembly GCA_032249255.1. GTDB lineage: Archaea > Thermoproteota > Thermoprotei_A > Sulfolobales > AG1 > AG1. The sequence goes on from JAVVGE010000128.1 coordinate 3,745, forward strand.
AAGGATAATCTTGAGTTTTCGCTTAGATTCGTTACCCTTTTTACCTCTTTTCTCTAGATTTTTCCCTCAAGATTATTGTGGGGCTCTTCTAATGGAGTTTAGATGAGCTCTTATCAGAGCTATGGGCTTTTAGGTAACATCGAAGGCCTATGTTATATAAAGTATAGACTGGTCCTATGCCGAACTTTCTATTTGCCTCATTTAACCCTGATAGCTGCCGTTCGGCACGCTATATTACATGTAACCTAGATTTCCTCTCTTAGCGATCAAGCAGGGTTTCTAGATCCGATGAGGCGCTGATCGTAATGATGGAAGATAGATCCATACCATGGTAGTAGATCTTTCTAACTAACTTCTAGGACTTAACCTTAGATAAGGGTTTAACGGGGTATCTCTACATTCTATAAACATTCTGTAACATGATCACCATTGGACAGCCTCAGTATTTTATAAGGCTTAAGAGCCCTTATAACACCTTCCACGCCCTGAAAGGCAAGGCTTTCGGTTGTAGGCTGGGTTCCTGTTTCAATAGCTGAAGCTGGGAGTAGGTTGCTGCTTTGATCTATTTATTGTGGCCTTAACTACTATGAGTTCTATGGCATGGCTCATGACGATTCTCAATAACTCATGGATCTTCTTGGAAGATCCCATAATGCGACCTCTTAAGCTATGATCCTGGGTTTCAGGATCATAATTTAACCTGATGTATTAAAGAATTCCATGGTTATAGACTAGAGCTCCACATAGACTTAAAGCTATTTTGATATGTAAGCCGGATTGGATATTATATGCCTCTATGGGATTATCTTTAATGAGTGGAGCCGAATGTTATGCCTACATGCGAGGTTCACAAGGAAATTACCAGGATTGTTGTTGATGGATTATGTGGGGATTCGAGTTCTTTTCCCCACATAGTTGACTTATGTAGGATTATTGATTATAATAAGAATCGAGATCTTCTTATTGAAAGTGTTTTATGATCCTGATTGTGAGTCTAAGCGCGATCGGGTCATGGAGTTGACTGAATACTGTATCTGTGATGGTAGAGATGTTGATACTGAGACTTGTAGAGAGTTGATTTTTAAGAGGGGTAGGCTAGAGCGAATGCTCAGCTTTGCTTCTCCTGAGGAGAGAAGGGTTATTATGGAAGAGATTCAAAAGATCCCGATATGTGAGTCGAAAAATGAGTCTGGTTTTTCTTTTGCCAAACACCATGATAGTGTCAATATTAACTTATGGAGATACTATGTATACACAGCTGCTAAACAATGTTTGAAAAATAGTGAGGAGAGACTAAGAGAATGCATGAAGAGGTTGGCGAGAGCGCTGCATTACGCTCAAAACGGGCCCATAGCTAGGCGGATACATGGTGAAGGTGTGTTAAACCGCTATCACATTAAGGTGGAAGAACTTCACGATGATTATGAAGAAGAGTTATCTAGGGTCAAGTTGGAGAACTTTGATTATAAGACTCCTATTGAAGATGGTGTTCGCCAGCCTTGAGAGAAAAGCCCATCACATTTAGTAAGGAGCTACTTTCTCCTGAGACGAGGTTTGATTAAGCGCTAAAAGCGATGTTTAGATATACGGCCTACACCTTCACTAAGTTCATAGAAACCACTAGGTATGTTAAGGCTAATGAGAAGAGATTATTGAGAAGGTTGTATTTTATACATAAGTTATTATTGATCGCAGCTTCGCGATAGTCTTGGGAGTAGCGATAATTCCTGCAACTACATCTATCCTCATTCCATCTCAAACATATACCCTTCCATTCGAGGCACAACTCCTAACAATATTACCTGGGGTTATAATGATCTTCACCTCTCAGGAGATATACAACTACATCATGCTCTATCTATGCCTTTTAAGAGAGGACATGGCGTGTAATAAAATAATTGATAAAGAGTTTCTCACAGCAAGGGTAAGGATACAGACTAAAAGGGTATGCGAACAGTTTCGAGAAAATATATTCCATTCATGGGCAACTGATCTGAAAAATGTGGATATGGCTTATAGTATCTCTCACCCCTAAACCAACTAGATTTAACTAATAATACAGAATCGCTTCATCATTATCGCGTCTAATAATTCATATAGTGAAGCGGTGGCAGGCAAAGGCACTATAATAAGAGAATAGAACCTTAACTTGCTTAAACTGGATAGATAGTTAGGGGCCAGATCCCTTATTAGCTGCAGACATAAAACCGTGAGAAGGCATAGCAAACCCGGACTATAGAAAACCCTGACAAAAATTAATAGTCAAGAGGTTAAGCCGTGTGGATAGCTGATAATGATTATACAGGACCTCGAGACAATATGAGGAGAAAGAGTATTATTAAAGATGAAGGTTGTGAGGAATTAGAGCTAAGGTTCTCCTGCCGCAATAAAAGATTTAGGAGCAGTGCATGATTCTGGGGCTATCTATATAAATCCGGACTTTTCAAAAGTAGTCAGGATCCTCGATGCTTGAGACTCTGGATCGATAGTGAGAGTACTAAGACGCTACGAGTGAACCTATTAAGAGCAACGACCCCCTTTCCTATTATTTAAGATACAATAAACATGATCCTTGAGCAAACGCTTGAAGCGTGTCTGAACGATCCCGGTTCTAGAGGAAGTCTTGGGAGATTGCTTAGTATCAAGTAGATCTTGAGATAATAGAAGGAATACTAGTGCCTAGGATCAATAGTGTTAGCCTATGGCTAATTGATGACCACGTATGGAAACCAGTAAACCCTACAAAGATCAGGATCAATGGTGTTGAGAACACTTTCTTCACAAGCATCGCTATCAATACCCATAGGGGCTGGGTGCACATAGATCTAGAGCCCTCTAAGGGTTCTACGAGCTCTTGGCTAGGGGTTTTAAGCCGACATCCCATGCTAAGATCAAGCTTGATAGGAAGAATAGGAGGGTGATTTTCCACCTATCCCTCGAGAAGGAGGTTGAGATCTACAGGCCTGAGAAGGCTGTTAAGCCTGTTGATGTTAATGAGGATTCTGTAGCAACTCTGTACGAGGCATTCGCAGTAATCCTAGAAACAGATCTTGCAAAGACTACTCTAGGCTATAGCTATAGGAAGGTGAGCATCCAGAGGAGAGATGGATCCGGTAACAAAGATGCTAGGGAAGCCATGAAGAAGCTCAAGGAAAGAAAGAAGAAGGGGGATTACAGGTGGAAGATAGCTAACCTAATAGTAAGAGAAGCCATGAGGATGAGAGGAGTAATAGTTATTGAGAGGATCTCCGGGGAAGATATAAGGGTTATGATTGCTAGACATAAGAATAAGCAGCTGAGGC
>JAVVGE010000129.1:0-7021 GCA_032249255.1 Desulfurococcales archaeon
ATATTGCCTCCTAGGAAGGAGGAAAAGAGCTAGGGGTTCAGGTTTCATCAGGCTTCTTCCTATCCTGCTTTCAATTCTATAGTAGATCATCTTTTCTATGCTGGGGTCTCGGGTGTTAGCCCCCTGGCGGGGGTTATTGTTTTTACCTCCATGATCATCGGGTTGGGGGTACGGTTCGAGGTCTTCCCCTAGGGACATCGGGGCAAACTGAGGGGGTGCCTATCCGAGGCATCAATCCCTAGGCCCTCAAAAACCATAGACCTCATCACTCAATAGATACTTACCTTAAAGGCTTGAAAGTCCAATTCTCCGAAGCCCCACCCCGCCTTAAAGGCGATGTTTGTCCTGTTATCATGTTATAAATTGATATCTTATCCATCGATTCTAGTTGTGTATCTAGCTTCTTCCCTATCTGCAATATATTAGGTTATAAGTTGAGAGAATATATAGGTGGATTAGTATGGGTAGAGAAGTATCCCCTATAATGCTCTTTATGGTGTTCTTCTTAGTAGGTATTCCTATCCTTGCCTGGGTTTTGATGGTCCTTGGAATTGATAGGGGCTACATCTCCGATTTTATAAGTTACTGCGCCTCTTATCTGGGTATAGCTAGGTCTGGGGGTGCTACACTGGCTTCTGAGCTCTTGCTCATAATAGCATTTATAGGGGGCGTGGCTACAGCGGTACTATATATATACGAGAGGATCTTTTCTGAGGAGTAGAATATGTAGATCTATGTTCTGTTATGCAGGTGCATATATCTAGCTACTCAGCTTTTTAAGATGAGATAGTATCGATAGATCCGGGTGTCCATGTGAAAAGAACGTATATGCTGCTATCTATAGCCATTGCCATAGGGATAGTGGCTGGAGCCACAATACTCTGGAGCTATTTCCAAACACCATCTATAGAGATCCACAACCCAAGATTTGTGATCACGCCAAAGGCTATAGCTATATACATGATGATCCATAACCATGGATTCGGCGCAGACTGCCTGGTAGGTGTAGATATAGTGAAGCCTTTCACAGCGAAGACAGAGATCCACAAGACAGAGATAGAGGGGGGTGTAGCGAGGATGCACCCAGTTGATATGATCTGTGTGGCAGGAAGATCAGAGGTCGAGCTAGGACCAGGGGGGTACCATATAATGGTAATGGGCAACTTCTCAAGCGATATAAAGGAGCTAGCAGCAGTGCTCCATTTCCAGAGAAGCGGTGATATCAATATAATTGTGCCCATTGAAGCTTCGCAGCGAGAGACCCACTCTCATTAGAAGCCTTTTACATCTGAAAGCCTCGTCTTTTAGGGCTGGGATGAGTAAGAAAGCTTATTAGCTTTTGTATTCTGGTCTTTTTGTAGGGGCTCTATAGCTTCTGGCGTTGAGGGTTTGCTAACCATCTCGATAGGTGTGATGGTTAGTCCCGAGCCAGGGGGCTATAGAGCTCCTCAGAATATACAATACAGCCCTGAACTACGCCATAAACAAAAATCCTGAAACTGGATCTGAGAAACATCAGGAAGGTTCACAACGCTCTATACAGAGAGCTCAAAGAATGGTTTGGACTTCCACCTAGGACAGCTATTGACTGCTATAGGGATGCACTTGCTAATGCTAAGGCTTGGAGGAATAATCCTAAGAGGGCTGAACCCTTATTTCATGATAGTAGAAATCTTTTTATATTCTTTCATTATCAATTAATGGTTGGAGTGGAGGTTTAGGAACAAAGAGAGATCTAGGGATAATGGCTAAGAGGAAGAAAAAGAGCGGTAAGAAGTGGATGTGGGTTGCAAAGCCGGGCGACAGGGTCTTTGTTAGTAGAACCGCTGTTCTGCCCTCAAAGAAGTTATCTAGGAAGGAGTTCAGGGTATTAGAAGAGGTCGTGAATATATAGCAAGATGCTTGAGAACGTATTACCCCACGCATCTAGGAATATTATCAAGAATCATCGTATCTCGAGGAATGGGAAGTATCGAGAGCTAAGGAATATCTATCCCAACATCCCGTCCCACTATGTTCACGGAGTTTGTCAGGATGCTGTTGAAAGGGTTTCCTCTCTAAGGAGGAACAGGGCTAGACAATATGCTGAAGAGATCTTCGATGAGTTGGTTAAGCATCTAGGTCTAGGGAAAAAGGATCTTAGGGGTAGGAGGATCAGGAGATATCTCTGGAAGAAATCTTGGGAGATAGCTCGGGATCAGGTAGATCTTGAGATGATGGAGGGCAAACTAGTGCCTAGGATCAATAGTGTTAGCCTATGGCTAGTTGATGACCACGTGTGGAAACCAATAGATGCTACCAAGATCAATATAAATGGTGTTGAGAATATTTTCTTCACAAGTGTTGCCATCAATACCCATAGGGGCTGGGTGTATCTCGATCTAGAGCCTTCTAAGGAGTTCTACAAGCTACTGGCTAGGGGTTTTAAGCCGACATCCCACGCAAAGATCAAGCTTGATAGGAAGAATAGGAGGGGATATTCCACCTATCCCTTGGGAAGGAGATTGAGATCTATAGGCCAGAGGATATTGTTAAGCCTGTAGATGTTAATGAGAACTCTGTAGCAACTCTCTACGAGGCATTAGCAATAATCCTAGAAACAGATCTTGCAGAGACAACCCTGGGCTATAGCTATAGGAAGAAAAGCATCCAGAGGAGAAATGGATCCGATAGAGAGAGACTAGGAAGGCTATGAAAAAGCTTAAGGAGAGAAAAAAGAAGAGGGACTATAGGATGAAGACAGAAAACCTGATAGTAAGGGACGCCCTGAGGACTAGGGGCGTTATAGATAGTTATTGAGAGAATCTCGGGGGAAGATATAAGGGTTATGATCGCTAGGTATAGGAATAAGCAATTAAGGCATAGAATATATCAGAGTGCATTGAAGGGAGAGCTGTACGCGATAATAGATAAGGCAAGGGAATATGGTGTGCCAGTATTGATGGTTGATCCTAGGAATACATCTAAGATCTGCCCGATACACAAGACTGTAATAGAATCTGGGAAGGATAGGATAGGTGTTTGTAGCAAAGGAGGCGAGAGGTGGCATAGGGAGGTAGTTGCCTTGATAAATATCTATCTTAAAGCCCTCGAAGCCCTTTATGAGGGCATTGCCCAGAAGGGCTTCGGGTTCCCACGAACTCATAGAGATCACTAGGTCTCTTTGGGGGGTGGAAGTCCCCCGATGCCACAGGGCTAAAAACCCTGTGGATCAAGAAAAACAGCAACACCAAACAAATGAAAATCAATAACTATCAATGACCATCGAGGGACAAGCGGTTCTTAAAGATAACACATCTTAAAGATAGGGGAAACTTTTCTTGTAGAGATTAATAGAACCTAGATCTTATCCAGTTGAGTCTCTACATTCAATTCAACTTATTTCTCTATGAGCTATATTATAATTAGGGAACCCCTCTGGAAAAAGGTGGTAGTATTGCTGATATCATTAGTGGAGATGCTGTCTATAGGGTACTTAGAGAGAGGCTTGATATCGATTGGAGGGAATATGTAGCCCTCGTAGCCAGGGTTCAGGGTTCAGGGCCTTTCTCTGTACTGGCCGGCGTGATCCTGAGCCAAAACACCAATGATAGGAATTCGATAGAGGCTTTCATGACTCTTAAGGAGAGGGTTGGAACGGGCTTGGGAGAGATACTGAGATCAGATGTTAGGGAGATAGAGGAAGCTATTAAAAGGGCTGGTTTGTGGAGGCAGAAGGCGAGAACAATTAAAAGGGCTGCTGAGCTTATCGCTAGAATGGGTGGTGAGGGCTATCTATTGACTGAGGATCTTCAGAGGCTTAGGGATTTTCTTCTATCGATAGAAGGTATAGGGTATAAAACGGCAGACGTATTTCTCTCGGTAGTGAGGAAGGCCCCTTACTTTGCTGTGGACACACATGCCATGAGAATAGCCATTAGATGGGGGCTGATCTCGAGAAGATCCTATGAAGAGGCTTCTAAAGCCCTCCTAGGATTCTTTGGAGGAGATAAAGCTGAGGAGGCCCACAGACTACTAATAGCGCTTGGGAGGAGATATTGTAGACCCAGGAACCCCAGATGCGGGGAGTGCCCAGTAAATGCCTATTGCCCGAGTTCAGGGAGGATACAGCGATCCTCCTCCACCTCGAGAAGGTGAGCTAACTATTCTCTCAGCTCTCTATATAGAGTGTTATGAACCTCTCCAATGCTCCTCAGATCCAGTCTCAGGATCCTGCTTATAGCATTGTTAAGGGCTGTATTGTATCTCTTGGGGAGCTCTATGGCCCAGGCTCGGGACTAACCATCACCCCTATCGAGATGGTTAGCAACCCCTCACTGCCAGAGGCTGTAGAGCCCCTCCAAAATAACCAAGTCCTTAGAATTCTAATAAACTTTCCTCATCCTCGCCTTAAAAGGGCGGGGCTTTCAGTTGTAGAATCCATATGATAGCGCTTTTATTTCTTCTGGTTAATAAGAAGTGGTGAAGTTAGATGGTGAGTGTTGGTAGGTCTATTGGTTCCATAGCTCTAGCCATTGTAGTGGTTCTATCAATCGCAACGATCTATACTTCTATTCCAGCTAGGTCCGCTATTACCTATGTGGTCTTGGTGGATCTTGCTCATGGAGAGTCTGCAAAGGGTCTAGACGTGTTTGCAAAAACCCTCTATGATGCAGAGATCTATGTCCTCCTATCATCAGAGAGAGATCTGGCAAAGCTGGATCCCATCTCCAGGAACCTCATATCAGGCTACCTAATAGGGAGTCTAGATAAGATGGCAACACCCGATGGAAGAACAGTCACCCTAACATCCCTTTTAACAGATCTCTTGATAATACCTCAGCCAACGACTGAATTTACAGAGGCTGAGATCCAGGCTATCAAGAGCTACCTAGGCACTAGGGGTAAAGCTATATGGCTAGCGGGGGATAGCGACTACCCACCCGGTGAGACAACTATATCTATTATAAACAAGATCTTGGAGGCTCTCGGCAGCAATCTCGCCCTCGACTATATATCGATAGAAGACCCTGTTTCGAATGCAGGAGCTCCATATAGAGTAGTTGCCATGATAAAGCCCTCTGAGAAGCTATCATTCCTAGGGTTCGGGGCTGAGAGGATATTGATGCATGGGCCAGGAGCCATAGCCTATAGAGATCTTGCCACTGGCTCTTGGAGAGCCATAAAGCCTGGGGATGTCCCGAGCGGCATTGAAGTAATAGCCTGGTCCACACCCAATGGGAGAGTTGTTGAGAACACAGCTCCCCCTAGAGGCCTCTTGGGCCAGGCATATAGTGCGGGGGACACTGGATCATACCCAATGGTTGCTACCCAGATCCTAACAAGACTAAATAACTCAATAGTTATTCTATCCTCAGAGACACCTTTAGGTGGGTATCAGCCCATGATAACAGCCGAATACTATGGCGTCATGCTGGATGGGCCTAGATTCGTTAGGAATATGGTGCTCTGGGCTACAGGGTATATGGGTGAGTTAAAATACGTTGTCTCTACTGAAAAGAGGCTAAGGGATATCGAGGCTAATTTATCCATGGCTCAGAGTACTATAAGGGATCTGTCCTCCAGGATTAACGATCTAAGTAATCGGATTTCCCAGGTCGGATCAGCGCTCAACGATCAAGTATCTAGGATATCCAATACAATATCGGGCATAGATAGGAGGATCAGCGATCTAAATAGCTCTATAGGTAATCTAGACTCGAGACTCTCAGGGGCTTCAAACCTAGTATATATAGCGCTAGGACTAGCCGTAGTTGGTATAGCAGCAGGCATAGCATCGCTACTTAGAAGAAGCTAGAGACCACCATCACGATACAGAGTCCCTTCTAAGCCAAGAAGAGATCTAGGATCAAGCTTTTTACCCCTATATCTATGTAATAATTTAGGAAGATCTCGTGTCACCAGCTAGGAGAATCCTTGGATCTCCAATTAGACTCCTAACAAAGAGAGAGATCTTTGAGAGCGTAGCGATCTCAAACACAGTCTTTGAGGTGCTCGACGCAAGGGTTCCTGAGTACCTGAGGAATAGCTTCCTTGAGAACACAGCCCTTAAAAACGGTAAAAGACTCGTGATAGTCCTTAACAAATCGGATCTCGTGCCTAGGCATGTGATCTCAGAGTGGATCTCCTATTACAGAGATAGGGGATTTGAATGCATAGAGACCAGTGTTGTTAGAGGAGATATAGGGATGCTCAAGAAGATCTTGAAAGAGTCTGATAAGGGATCCATAGCATCCTTCTTTGGAGCCCCCAAGGTAGGTAAATCAAGCCTCATAAACATGATCAAGGGTAGAAGCTCCGCAACCACAAGTAGATATCCAGGAACCCCCGGATATACTAGAGGTGTTCAGCTCCACAGAGTATATGACATATATATCCTAGACACTCCGGGAGCCCTGCCGATAGACGCGGATCCTATCGAGATGGTGATAAGGCTTAGCCCTCCCGAGAAGATCGAGAATCCTGTGAAAGTAGCTATAGATCTGATCGAGAGACTTGAGAACAAGAATCCGGGCTTGTTGAATGAGGCATACGGAGTCTCAGGAGATCCTATGGCAATTCTTAAAAGCCTAGCCATTAAAAGGGGGTGGTTCTTAAAAAGCTTAAGGGAACCCAACATTGAGGAGGCTGCTAGAGAAATTATAAGGGGATATCTAGATGGTAGGATAAGGTTTTATATAAGACCCCGTGACAACAGGGCAAGCCTCGCCCCTTAGGGCGAGGTTTTTAAGGCTTCCACCATATATTGGGAGTCGGTCTTAGCGGGCAAGAGTGCTGGTAGAATGTCCGGCGGGGGAATCCCGGGGCGTGCCCGCCAGAGACTCCGACCCCCTCCAAGCATTTAGAGAGCTAATAGAGAGGAGGAAGAGGGGTAGGCGGAGGACTAATAGAGTAGCTCTATTCCCGAATAGATATGAGGAAGAAACGCTATTCGACATAGGCTTGGCATGTGCTAGGCTGTGGAACGAGCTTAACTATGAGAAGAGGCAGGCATTCTTCAATGGAGAGCTATCGCCTGGGA
>JAVVGE010000130.1:0-6974 GCA_032249255.1 Desulfurococcales archaeon
CCGAGCAGAACCCTCATATAGGACCTTAGTCTTAAGAGCGATAAGCATCAAAGCTATCAATAGCATCTATATATCTTACATTGAATAGAGGACAGGCCTTGCCCCTTCAGGGCGGGGAGGGAGTCATATATTGATGTTTCACCTTATTATCTAGGCATAGCTATAGATCAGGAGGCTATACGCATAAAGCAAGCAACTTATATAGATGAGTATATTATAGAGATGAGTAAAAAGAGAACCATAAACCAAAGTGCCTGATATAAATCCATAACAGCACCAATTTTACAAAAACTTTTACTAGTTGAATAGCTTTGTAGATATTTATAGACGGCTCTAAGCTATAAGACTCTGGAATTACATCTGAAAGCCTTGCCTTTTAATGCTTATTAGCTTTCTAGTTATGTTGCTTTTGGATTGGCGAGGTTCTGACCACCCCGACTGCCCTCCAAATGACAGATGTAAGCCTGAATAGATGAAGGGAACAATAAACAGCCTGAAAGGAATGACGATCAATGACGACCTGAAGGCGGTGAGAGGTCAGAGGATCGGATTTTAACGCTATAATATTTAAGTTATCTATGATACTAGATTTTGAGTGTTATGGCTGAGCATGTTGCTTCTGTAGGTATCGATGTAATTGGATCTATATTAGCTGAGTATGCTAGGAAGATCGTTGATAAAGCTTTTAAAGGTGAAAGGCTGAGTGACTGGGAAGTTGGATTCCTACTGATGGAGGCTACTAGGAGAACTCTTGATGCTAGGATGGATGCTATAGAGAAGAGAATGGCAAGCCTCGAGGAGAGCTTAAAAGCTAGGATGGATGCTATAGAGAAGAGAATGGATCTTATTGAGAAGAGGATGGATATGCTTGAGAAAAGGGTTGAGGGGATCGAGGCTGATATGAAGCATCTGAGAGCAAGCGTAGATAGTCTTAGAGATACAGTACTAATGAAGATCGTGGAAATACTAACAGCTAGAAAGGGATAGGCAGAAGAGCTAATGCATCTTATCAATTCCGCAGCAGATCGTCTGTATCGATCTCTTCTTAAGATATTTTCTTTTTCTTCTCCCCTTTTAATTCTTCTATAGTAATCATTCTATATCGGCTTTCTACTACCTTGAGTTATTATACCTTAGTGTTTATATACCTCGGCATCTACTCAATAGCCTATACAGGGTTATGGGGAGTGATAGCTGTATATGAATCTCTTTGCCCGGCCTGCAGAGGTGATATAGACTCCCACAGACTCTTACTAGGCTTACCATGTAGAGGCTGTCTTACCAGGGTTCCTGAGGGTTTAGAGAATCTCGATGTTCCCTCTAAGAGGGCTGCCCTTCTAGTCGAGCTACTCAGAGGCTTCTCAGGAGACTATGGCCAAATGGCGTCGCAGGAGGAGGAATTCAGCGATTTTCACGAGTTCTTTAGAAGTGCTACCGGGAGTGGGATGTGGTCTATTCAGAGAGCCTGGGCTAGGAGGCTCCTCTCTAGGTCGAGTCTTGTTCTTACAGCGCCTACTGGGAGTGGTAAGTCTACCCTTGTCCAGGTGTATTCTCTCTACATGGCTTCTAGAGGCTATAGGATATATGTTGTTGTTCCTACGAGGGAGCTGTTGAGGCAGAGCCTCGAGAGGATCTCCGCCATGGCTTCCAGGGTTGGTGTGGATATATCTGTGATCAGTTATGACGGATCTTCAGGATCTAGGGTTAGAGAGGAGACTATTAAAGCTATATCAACAAATTCATACGATATTCTACTAACAACATCTGCCCTTGTTTCTAGGAGGAGAGATATTTTTGATGGGCTGAGATTCGATGTCATAGTTGCCGATGATCTCGACTCCCTTGTTAAGAGCTCAAAGAATCTAGAGAGGATTCTCAGGATGCTGGGGGTAGATCCGGTGGAGATGGAGCTAGCAACAAAAATAGCGATCAAGAAGTACGAGCTAGCCAGTGCCAAAGCCCTGGGCAGTGCTGAGAGGGCCAGCGAGCTAAAGGAGGAGCTAGAAGTCCTCAAGGCCGAGCTGGCTTCCTCTCTCTCTAGGAAGAGAATTGGGCAGCTAGTGGTATCCACAGCTACTGGGAGGAGCTGGGGTATTAGATCCAAGATTCTGAGGGAGATCCTGGGCTTCGAGGTCGGGGGTATACTAGAATATACCAGGAATATTGTAGATGCATATACCATGGGCAGAGAGAGCATAGCTGAGATCCTCTCTAGATTAGGTAGAGGAACAATAGTATTTGTCTCGAGGGGTGTTGATATAGAGGTAAGGGATATAGCTGCACTGCTTGAGAGGAAAGGGTTGAAAGTGGGGATATATAGATCTGGTGGGAGGGATATAAAGCGATTCCTATCAGGAGAGCTAGACTATATAATTGGTAAAGCCAGCTTCTACGGAGCCCTTGTAAGGGGCCTAGACGAGCCCCTGATCATTAGAAATGCTGTTTTCATCGGGATCCCTAAGCACGTTGTCCCTCTCAAGAGCTTCCTAGCAGATCTCAGGAACCTGGCTCTCTTCTACAGGCAAGCAGGTGCTGAGGATAGATATAAAGAGATCTACGGCATATTGAGGAGGCTATCACCCTCCACACTAGCAGTTGTCAAGAAGATCCTGAGTGGGAGGGGCGAGCCTCAACAAGGATTCTCGGAGATCGTTGGGAAGGCCTTAGCCTGGATTGAGGAGGCTGAAGAGATCGCTGCAAAGGTTTGTGATAGCGGACTCACCATCAGCAGCTCCATGATCATATGTAGAGGAGATAGATCGCCGGTAGCTGTGATACCAGATCCCATGACATATATACAAGCTAGTGGGAGGACCTCCAGATTTTATGGAGGTGGGATGACTCTAGGGCTATCTGTGGTCTTCACGGAGAACGAGGATCTTCTGAAGCTCTTGGGTGATAGGCTTAGGAGATATATTCCTAGTATAGTGTTTAAGAAGCTAGAAGATCTAGACCTTGAGGAAATTAAGAAGGAGCAGGATAGAAGTAGGAGCGCCCATGGTTACTCCGCACAACCGTTAAATGTGAGGAATGTCCTCATGGCAGTCGAGTCCCCTACCAAGGCGAGAACTATTGCTGGGTTGTTCGGCTCAAGATCTAAGAGACTGGTAGGGCCTTACAGCATATATGAGTTCTCCCTCAAACATGGTGAGGATCTATATATAGTGAGTGTCATAGCAACTATGGGACATATCTTCGATCTATCAACATCTGGAGGCCTCTACGGCGTTCTATATGAGGATGGACATCTCATCCCGAGATACGGCTTTATAAGGAGGTGCCAGTCATGCGGATCCCAGTACACAGATCCTGTTGATAGGTGTGTTAGATGCGGTAGCTCGAGGATCAGGAGTTCAGAGGATCTTATAATGATTCTAAGGAGACTCGCTCCCGAATACGACGAGATACTGATAGCCACGGACCCCGATCAAGAGGGGGAGAAGATTGCTTGGGACCTCTACCTAGCCCTAAAACCCTACTCAAGGAGGATCCTTAGGGCCGAGTTCCACGAAATAACTAGAAGGGCTATAGTGGAGGCTATAGCCTCACCGAGACACATATTGAGGAACTTGGCTGAGGCCCAGATCGTGAGGAGACTTGATGACAGGTTCACAGGGTTCTCAATTAGCCAGGAGCTTCAAGAAATGTTCTCGATGAGATGGCTCGGGGCGGGGAGGGTTGAGACTCCAGCGCTTAGCTGGATTGTTGAGAGATATAGCCAGTATAGATCTTCTATAGGGTATAGAGTGATCATCAAGCTCGGAGATACAAGGGTGCAGCTTTTCTATAGGAATAGGGAGGATGCCGAGGCCCTCCTAAAGAAGCTTGGGGATAGAGGCGTCCTAGTTAGGGGTATTGCAAGGGAGAGGAGGATTATAAGGCCTCCCCCACCATATGTGACTGACACACTGCTATATGAAGCCTCATCAAGGCTGGGGATATCTGCATCTATGGCGATGAGGATTGCTCAGGATCTCTTCGAGAATGGCTTAATAACTTATCATAGAACCGACTCAACGAGGGTATCTCAACGAGGCATGGAGATCGCTAGAGAGTATCTCTCAAGCAAGGGGTTCTCGGAGTATCTATACCCAAGAAGCTGGGGGGATGGAGGTGCTCACGAGTCTATAAGGCCCACCCAACCCCTAGATCTCGAAGGCCTTGAAAGGGCATATTTAGAGGGGAGGGTTTTCTGGGGAATACTCTCTAGGGTACATATGAAGATGTATGACATTATCTTCAGGAGATTCATTTCTAGCCAGATGAGGGAGGAAGAGGTAGAGATTTGTAGAGCGACACTTGATCTAGGGAGTGTAGAGGCCAGTATAGAGGGTATATGCTCCCAGAGCTTCTCCTTTAACAACATTTACCAGGTGATCCCGCAGTTCCCAAAGGAGATCCTTGAAAAGGGTGTTGGGAGCACCCTTACTCCTGACGAGGTTAAGATTATTAGGGGATCTACTATGAGACTGTTAACCAGTGGAGAGCTTGTAAGGATTATGAGGGAAAAGGGTGTTGGGAGACCGAGTACATATGCTAAAGCTATAGAGAGTAATAAGAGGCATGGATATATAATCGAGAGTAAGAGGGGATATCTGGTCCCGACGAAACTCGGCATATCGATCATAAACTACCTGAGGGAAAAATATCCAAGCATAACTAGCGAGACATACACAAGAGAGTTGATAAAGATCATAGAGGCTATTGAAAGAGGTGAGAAGAGAGGCATAGAAGCCCTCGGAGAGATTGTAGAGAGGCTTGTCAGAGAGAACCAGACATTCAGCAAGCTATATAGCAGCATAATCTCCCAAAACATAAAGCCCTTGGTAGAGGGCCTCGCAGAGAAATAAATATTGCGGAGGCTTCAACCTATCACTATGAAAAGCTATTCTGCCATCTAAATCCCAGAGATCCCTTCTATACCAAGCCAGATGCTCTATGTATTATCGTAGATAGCTTCTGAGAATCGATATTAATTACTTCATTGAAAATTCATTGAAAAATACGTCGACCTCCTAGAAAGGGTTGGCTGAGGGCTTTGGTTGACCGCTTGTCCCCCGATGATCATTGATTATCGCTGATATTCTTTGTTTGGGGTTGCTATGCTTCTTGATCCACAGGGATTTTAACCCTGTGGCATCGGGGCTTCTACCCTCCACAGAAATCTTGGGATCTCTATGGGTTTATTGGTGGCTGTGGAGCCCAGCGGCACGGTGCTCCCATCTAGAGCTATGCCTAGAACCCCGAAGCCCTTCTGGGCATAGCCCTCATACAAGGCTTCGAGGGTCTTAAGATAAATATTGATCAATGCTACTACCTCTCTATGCCATCTCTCGCCTCCCTTGCTACAGACACCTATTCTATCCTCCCCATATTCTATTACAGCCTTGTGTATTGGGCATGTCTTCGAAGTGTTCCTAGGATCTACCATCAATACCGGCACACCATATTCCCTTGCCTTATCTATTATCGCATTGAGCTCTCCCTTCAATGCGCTCTGATATATTCTGTGCCTCAGCTGCTTATTCTTATACCTAGCGATCATAACCCTTATATCTTCCCCGGAGATCCTCTCAATAACTATAACGCCCCTAGTCCTAAGGGCGTCCCTTACTACTAGGTTTGCTGTCTTCATCCTATAGTCCTTTTTCTTTTTTCCTTCCTTAAGCTTTTCCATAGCCTTCCTAGCCTCTCTACTATCGGATCCATTTCTCCTCTGGATACTCTCCTTCCTATAGTTATAGCCTAGAATAGTCTTAGCAAGGTCTGTTCCAAGTATTATTGCAAATGCCTCGTAGAGGGTTGCTACAGAGTTCTCATTAACATCAACAGGCTTAATATTCCCAGGCCTGTAGATCTTGACCTCCTTCTCTAGGGATAGGTGGAATATCGCCCTCCTATTCTTTCTATCAAGCTTGATCTTTGCGTGGGATGCCGGCTTAAAGCCTCTAGTCAGTAGCTTGTAGAACTCCTTAGAGGGCTCTAGATCGAGGTGCGCCCAGCCCCTATGGGTGTTGATAGCAACACTTGTGAAGAAAATATTCTCAAAACCATTGATCCTGATCTTTGTAGGGTTTACTGGTTTCCATACGTGGTCATCAACCAGCCATAGGCTAACACTATTGATCCTCGGCACTAGTATGCCTTCCATCATCTCAAGATCTACCTGATCCCGAGCTATCTCCCAAGATTTCTTCCAGAGATATCTCCTGATCCTCCTACCCCTAAGATCCTTTTTCCCTAGACCTAGATGCTTAACAAGCTCATCGAAGATCTCTCTAGAGTATTGCCTAGCCCTGTTCCTCCTTAGAGAGGATACCCTTTCAACAGCATCCTGGCACACTCCGTGAACATAGTGGGATGGTATGTTGGGATACATATTCCTTAGCTCTCGATACCTCCCATTCTTGAGCCTATATTAATTCTCAGTAATATTGATGCGTAGGATAGCACATCTCCAAGCATCCTGCTATATATATTCACGATCTCCTCTAATGCCCTGAAATCCCTCCTAGATAATTGCTTTGAGGGTATAACAGCGGTTCTACTAGCAACTATCTTATCTCCTGGCTTAACAACCCACATCCACTTCTTATCCCTCTTTTTCCTCCTCCCAGCCATTATCCCTAGACCTCGTTCGCCCCTAAACCTCCACTCCAACCATTAATTGATAATGAAAGAATATAAAGCATTCCTACTATCATGAAAAGGGTTCAGCCCCGCGCTATAGAGGGTTTTTAGCTATTAGACCCTCGGCTGTAGAGCATTGCTGAGACTGATCAATTTCGTGAAATATGCTATGATCCCTATGATGTTTTGAGGAGGTTCTAGCCTAGCTCTGGGGATATGATCTCCTCTCCTGTTCTGATCCTTATAGACCTGCTTATGGGCATTACGTAGATTCTTCCATCTCCAACCCTCCCGGTTCTAGCGTTATCCATTACTATTTTGACCACCTTCTCAACGTGGTCCTC
>JAVVGE010000131.1:0-6956 GCA_032249255.1 Desulfurococcales archaeon
CCCCATTCCTATATTTCAGGGTTGCCACGAATACCTCGTCAGAGGGAATCTCCCTATACGTTATCCTGCTCCACATAGCCTGGATTTCTATTGGGATTCCAAGTAAATAATTAGATACATAGATAGAATGGTATGCTTGCGTGAATAGGGCCCCATGATATCTTCTAGCAACCCCCTCCTCCATCCTTTGCGTAACTATGAATAGAGCATATGTTGGCTCCCCTATCTCTTTGCTCTCTATGAGGGCTTTTGCCCTCTGAACCTTCGGCCTAAATATATAGTTATGGACTGGCATCAAGATGACCCTCTTTTCCATAGAAACCTTTGCCATGTGAACCACCTCTCTCATCTCAAGCGATAGGGGCTTCTCAACTAAAACGTGTTTACCTCCTTCCATTGCCCTTAATGCTTGGGGATAGTGATGCTCGTCAGAGCTGCATATTATAACTGCCTTCACCTCTGGATCCTCTACTAGCTCATTAAAAGACGAATAGTACTTCGCGCCCCACTCTCTGGCCACTTCAATAGCCCTTTTAATGCTATGGCTATAGACCCCTACCAGCCTACCATATTTCGTGCTCTTAACACCTCTATAGTGGTTCTTAGAGACCTCTCCAAGCCCTGATATTGCTACACCTATCATCTACCAACAACCTCCTATAACCCTAACCACTTTTTTCTTCGCATACTCTAGAGCTTCTCTAGGGCTTTTATGACCTCTGAGAGTTACATTAAGCTCGGGCCAGACTATCTCGGTAAATCTCCTCCAGTTCTTGATCCTAACAGGGAGGTAGCTTTCATCAATGGTTCTCCTATAGATCTCCAGTCTCTTGATCTGGAACATATCACCCCTATCTCTAGCTCTTCTAACTAGGAGATCCCATGACGATTTCCTAGAAGGCAGGAAGCCTTCAGCCTCAGCTTCAGCTACTTGATTTTCGATAGAAACTAGGAATCTTATTAGCTCGGCAGCTAGTTCAGGGTTTTTTGAACCCTTGAAAATGCTAAAGCCATGGGAACCTCCATATACATATCTGCCGCTTTTCCCAACAGGATAGAGATCTAGATCGAAAAGCCCGGAGATCTTAGATCTTTTCGGGTCATTGTGAAGACCATCCCAGCCAGGCCACTCAAAAATCATTGCAACTCTACCTGTGGAAAATACTTCTGAAACATGGTTATAGAACATTTCAGGCGTCTCCGGAGGAGTCACTCTATGTCTCCTATAGAGATCCACTATATAGCTAAGGGCATCCACACCCTCAGAACTCGCAAAGAGACATTCTCCGTTCTCCTCGTCAGCTATTCTGCCTCCAAACGAGTGGAGGATCTCCATAAACGAGCCTACTAAGGCATGCCCATATCCAACCATGGCGAAGCCATAGATTCTCGGCGGATTATTAACTCTCTTAGCTATTTCAACAAGCTCGTCCCAGGTTTTCGGGGGCGCTTGTATAAGATCCTTTCTATAGTGGAGGGATCTCACATCTATGAACCTTGGCATCAACAGAATTTTGCCATCAACTTCACATGATTTCTTTAGGGGGTCTAGGAGGTCTTGATAGAGATCTCCTAGATAAGGGCTCAGATCTTCGTAGAGATGGCTATAAGATCTTAGGAAGCTTGTGTGAGAAGAGATTACATCTATGTCCTCTTTACCATTAAGTGTATCCTTAATTCTATTCAGCTCTGGATGTGGGTATAGCCCTAGAATGTTAACCTTGACTCGATATTCTCTCTCGAAGGCAGGGATCGCTATCCTATAGAGAGTCTGGTAAGGCTCAAAGCCAGGGCCTCCTATCAAGACAGCATTGATCTTTTTCAAGGATTTCACTCTTTAACCTTATACTCCTCTATAACTTTTTCTAAGGGCTTTATGCCGAGACCAGGACCTGCAGGAGGGAGGAACTCCCCGTTTTCATATTTTATAGCATCTCCTGCAAGACCTTCTCTAAGTTTGTTTGGTCTTAAATGATACTCTACCATTGGTGAGCCCATGGCAAGGGCTACGTGGAGACTTGCAACGAAGCCCACACCGCCAGCTGAGTAGTGGGGTATTAGCGGAAGTCCATAGGCTCTTGCCATTACCCCTATTCTATACATCTCCGTGATCCCTCCGTTCCAAGCAGCGTCTGCTTGCACTATGTCAACGGCTCTCTTTGAGATGAGCTCCCTAAATTCATAGAGCGTATATGCCGTCTCAAAGCCTGCTATCGGAATCTCGAGAGTCCTTGCTAGCTCTGCGCTAAGATCTGGAAAATCGGTTATTATGGGTTCTTCAAAGAAGATTACTCCTAACTTCTCGAACTCCCTGCCAGCTTTAAGGGCTTCGTTGAAGCTGTAGACGTTATTTGCATCGACAGCTATCTCTAGAGAGTCTCCGAACTCCTCCTTTATAGCCCTAAGTCTCCTTAGATCCTCAGCTAGCTCGACACCCCCGACCTTGATCTTTACTGTCTTAAAGCCTTGTTTCACATAGTTTTTTACTTCTTCAACAAGCTCCCTGATATCTTTACCCTCTCTATAATATCCCCCAGTTATATACCCCTTGATCCTCTTAGCTCTTCCGCCTAAGAGCCTATAGATCGGGGCTCCCAGCTCCTTTCCAAGGAGATCCCAGAGGGCTATGTCAATGCCACTCATAGCGGAGATCATAATTCCCCTTCTACCAAGCCTGAATGTCGCCTTATACATCCTATCCCATAGATCTGCTATTCCGTCCACCTCGTGCCCTCTGAGCATGGGGACCAAAACCTTTTTAACAGCTGCATATACAGCGTAGAGACCTCCATATGATACCGATTCGCCATATCCTATGAGCCCGCTATCTGTTTCAACAATCACTAGAAGAACCTCCATAGGATGTTCAGCACCACCTTTAACCGCTAGCGCGTCTCTCTCATATATCTCGTCCGAGAGCCTGAGCATTACTGCATCGACATTTCTAATTCTCAAGTAACTCACTATGCTAGATGATCAGGTTAGAGATAAATAAAGCCTCTCCTTAACATGTTAACATTGATAGATAAACCCTATAGAACATTGAATTAAGGTGATACTGGATCCTTGTAATCTACTTCACATATCTAAGGCCCCTTGTAAGCGAGGCTGCAGCAGCTATAAGCACGATACCTACAACCGTTTGTTGCAGAGCTAGTTCAGTAATCCCTACCAACACTAAAATGTTATTTAATATTGTTAACGTAGCAGCCCCCATGAGAGGGCCTAAAGGGCTTCCCACCCCTCCTGAGAGGGGAATCCCGCCTATTACGCATGATGCTATTGCATTTAGCTCATTTCCCTGAGCTGACCAAGGATCTACTGCGAGGCCTCCCATCGCTATCAACATTATCCCACCTACCCCATATAAGGCTCCAGCTATTGTGAATGAGAGGAACTTCACGAGATCAGCTCTAACACCAGCTAGTCTCACAGCCTCTTCATTGCTTCCTATCCCATAAATATATCTGCCGAAAGTAGTTCTAGCGAGCACCACATAGACAAGGGCTATGATGGCTAGAGCTAATATAAACCCTAGAGGTATATATGTTCCCCAATCATTTGTTAGCAATGAATATTGCGAGAGACCGTATATGAGCTTGCCTTGGGATATTACTATGACAAAAGCCCTCCAGATTACGAGACCAGCTAGTGTTGCCACGAATGAGTAAATCTTAAACTTAGTTACGAGAAGCCCATTAATAGCCCCGGCTAAGAGACCTATAGCTACAGCAGAAGCCACCGCTAACACTACATTGCCCGTTGATCTAGTAACTATAGCAGCTAACATCGCCGCAGCAGCCTGAACAGAACCAGCGCTCAGATCTACGCTTCCTTTGAGTATTACTAGCATTTCTCCAGATGCTATTATTGATAGAGGAGTGCTCTGCATCAGAACCACCTTAACGTTTGTTGGTGTGAGGAAATAACGGGGTGCTATTACTATTGAGGCGATTATGAGTATTATGAGAGGGATCAATGGTCTTAGTATCTCGTATCTGCTATAAATGATTGCAAAAGATCTAAAGGCTGTTTTAACCCTAGCCAACCCGATCGCCTCTCAAACCCCTCCAACCTTCTTAAGCCCAACCATCTCTGCAATTAACTCTTCTCTAGAAAGTTCCTCGCTGTTTATATGCTCTGCTATTATTACACCATCCTTTATTACATATATCCTATCAGCGATCCCAAGAGCCTCATCTACATCACTTGTTAAAATCAGCAGAGAGACTCCTCTCTCCCTGGAATATTTATAGGCAATCCTCCTGATCTCGGCTTTTGATCCTATGTCAATACCTATAGTAGGTTCATCGAGTATCACGAGCTTTGCTTCTGCAAGCATAGCTCTAGCTATTAGCGTCTTCTGCTGATTACCACCGCTCAGCTTTGTCACTTTGGTTTCAGGTCCTGGAGATGCTATATTTAACCTTTTAATCATATCTGCGGCAGTTAATCTCTCCCTCTTATAATCTATTATGAAGCTCAACATAGTCATTCGCCACAACGATGATATATCCATATTTTGGGCTACTGTAAAATCTGGGATCAGGCCCTCGTATCTCCTATCCTCTGGTATATATAGGATTCCCAACTTAAGTGCATTAGCTGGAGATTTGATCTTAACCCTATTACCATCGAATAAGATATCTCCAGAAACAATATTAGAGAGACCTATCAAACTTCTTCCCAGCTCCTTTTTCCCAGAACCTATCAAGCCTACAACAGCTACTATTTCCCCCTTGTGAATCTTTACGTTAATCCCTTTAAGGGGGATCTCCAAGGCTGTTCTAGGTATGGTATGTAGATCCTTGATTTCTACTAATATTGATGTTTTGGTTGATGTTTTTGACTCTCGTTCTCTGACCATATATATCTCTCCTATATCCCTTCCAAGCATTAATCTTATTAGCTCTCTCACGCTAGCTTCGCTAGATCTAAGAGTAGCTACTTTAGAACCGTTTCTCAGGATTGTAATTCTATCGCATATCTCTACAGCTTCAGTAACTCTATGAGTAACAAATGCAATCCCAACACCTTTGGAGGCGAATCTCTTCATACTTTCTACTAGCCTATCGATTTCCTTTGGCGTCATAGGACTTGTTGGCTCGTCTAATAGAAGTACCTTAGCATCTATAGTGAGGGCTGCAGCTATCTGGATCAACATTTTCTCTGCAACACTAAGATCCCTCGCTCTCGTTCTTAAATTAACATCAAAGCCGAGGTCTTCCAGTGCCTTCTCCACTCTATTAGAGATTTTGCCTCTATCAAACCTCGATGCCCAATTTCGCCACATATAGCCTAACAGAGCTATGTTCTCGAGAACACTTAGATCGGGTAGCAAGGTTATTTCTTGGTGAACTAATACTATCCCTAATTTCCTTGCATCCATAGGACTTTTTAACTTAATCTCTCTACCTCTAAACAAGATCCTACCTCTATCTGGCTTATATAGCCCATATAGGATCTTAAGGAGTGTAGATTTTCCAGCCCCGTTTTGGCCAAGAAGCCCGTGTATTTCACCCTTCATAAGGTCATATGTAACATTGTTAAGAGCTACTACTCCTGGAAAATACTTATAGATATTTTCAGCCGCCAAGAGGACTCTTTCTTCCTCACCCTTTCCAGACTTAAGGATCTCTTCTTTTCCAAATGCGATGTTCTCCAAAGTTGACTCCCTCAAGAAAGATCGTTAAAAAATATATAGCTTCTTCTTAAAGGCTAGCACGGGAATGAATAGTAACCAGGAGCCTGGATCTGAGGTTGCTGGGGCGTTAACTTCGATGCAAGAAATATGATCTCAGTGGGATTTATTGCAAAGTGGTCTAGGTATAGCGAATATGTGGCATTACATGTGAATACTTTATATGTTGGCGTGTTGATCACAGCTTTTTCGGGTAGCCTGAGTAATCCAGTCTTTATGTAGTAGCCTGTCCACACAGCCCAATATCCCATTGTGAATGGATGTTGTTGTATCGATATAGCTACATAGCCTTGGGCTATCATGCTCACCCAGTCAGGTAGCTGCGCATCAAAGCCAAGCACATAGACATCTCTTCCCGGCTGTATGTTGTTGTCCTGAAGAGCCTTGACTATTCCAAGGGCTTGTAGCAGGTTAGTAGCCATATAAGCTGTAACACTTTTTCCATATTTAGGTATTATAGAGCTAGCCTTCTGATATACCTCATTCAATAGATCCGGGTTCACTTCTACCTCTTCTACTATTTGTACATCACCTCTACTTATATACGGTCTTAATGCATCGATGAAGCCCTGGTATCTAAGATATGAGGTCGGTATACCTGGGAGACCTTTAAAGATCACAATTTTCCACGGCTTCGACACTCCTTTACTAGAAAGCCATGCAAGGAAGGCTTCAGCCTCTACTTTAGCTGCAACCCTATTATCAGTACCCAAATAAAGATCTCTTGATGTTTGATCAGGGAGGTCCCTATCTACTAGGACAACAATCACTCCTGCCTGTCTCAGCTGCTTCACAAGATCCTGGACAGCATCAGATATAGTGCCAACTACAGCTATATCAGGCTTTAAGACGAGGGCTTGTTGCAGCTGAGATATCTGCCTATCCAGAGTAGTAGCATCAAACCTAGTATATTCTACATTAACTCCAAGGATTTTGAGTTCCGATACAGCCTTCTCAACACCTTCAACCACAATGTCCCACCATGGATTAGCTGGTGCTGGATCGAAGAAGAATACCTTAAGAGATCTAAGCTGTTGTCCCCCTTGAACAGTAGAGGTAACTGTAGCTGTGACTGTCTGGTAGGCAGTCTGAGCAACTGTTACTTGGCTTGTTACAATTGATGTGACAACCTGAAGCTGCGCACCTCCTCTAGGTCCTCCAATAGCAAGATATCCTACAGCACCCGCCAAAATTACTACGAGGATTATTAGGCCTATACTCACAGATCTCCAATCCATTTAATCAAGCCTCCAAC
>JAVVGE010000132.1:0-6944 GCA_032249255.1 Desulfurococcales archaeon
GAAGAGGGATTCTGGGAGTTTGAAGTTAAGGGGAGAGGGCTCGATCAAAGATATCAAGCCCTATGAAGCCAGAACCCCTACCACTCTTCAGAACCTATTATAGTGATCTGCTGTTAATAAGCTTAATAATAGCTAGAGCTCTGTCCAAACCACATCTAGTTCTATGCATATCGCCTCAGTCCTAAGGATCTCGGAGAAGCTCGGCCTGGTTCTTCCGCCATCGCCGCTCACTAGCTCCTTTATATATAGCCCTCCCGAGGCCTCTAATAAGCACTCGAGGAGGTTCCCAGCTATTTTAACGCATCTCACTTCATATACATGCTTAATCCTCTCTTTATCGCTTCTTCTATATAGAGCCCTACTCGGTGTTCTCTGCAATATATCCCTATCCCTGAGCTCATCTTCTAACCTCCTGATATCCTCTTCCCTAATTTCTCTCCCAACTAGTGCGAGGATCCTGTAGATCTTCCTAGCCTCGTTAGACCTCTTCTTATTCACCCTCACATCCCACCTACTGCTGTACCCCAGCACCTTGAACTCGACTAAATCTCTGAATCTATTGAGGAACTCCTCAACCTCTCCCAAACTGGCACGTCTTCTTCGGGGTGATTTAACCTCGATCACTACCCCTCTTCCGGTTCCTAGCATCCTGGCATCTATATCCTCTCTCCCGAAGGCATGTACAACGGTTCCCGCTCCCATGAATAGATCTGCCAGGGGTCTGGATGCTTCTTGAATGGAGAAGTGTTTAGGTTTTCCATTCCTTATAATGATTGACTGGCTTATCATTCTCCACTTCTTCCAATACCTAGCTCTTATCAATATACTCCTAGCCTCTATATTGATCTCGCCGCTGGGATATCCCACTAGTATTGTTGCCTCGGGATCCCTGAGATCGGCTGTAAAGCCCCCATACTCTTCGATCTTCTTTCCAAGCTCCCTGCTTATTTCGTCCTTAAGCTCTTCATAATACTTTGTACCAGAGATCTTTATAACCTCTGCCTCAACGGTTCTTATGGTGTTCTCAACGATCACACCAACGAGGAATCTTGAGATACCCCAGGATCTCAGGAGATCTATGGCCTTTCTGGCTAGGGCTTCTAGGAAGAGATCTAGAGATCCGTTGCAAATAGCACATGGAACCGAGGCTAGATCGGAGCCTGCTATTCTCTTATAGAGGCCTGAGGCTATATAGCCGATCCTAGGAGCGATCTCTAGAAACTCCCTCTCAGCGTCTCTATCCCCAAGCATGATGGCTGAGTGGTACTTCATTACAAGCATGGTCTTAACTGCAGACCCCCTTTTAAGGTTATCCCAGCCATGTCCTAGTCTCGCGTATAGCCTTCCCAAGCATCTATCGCATAGGGCATATCTCTTAAGGGCCCTCCTCGAGATCTCTAGTAGTTCCTCCAGCTCCATCCCATAGTATATCTTAGATCTGGAGAATATTTCTCAAAGCCATATATAGCTCTCTGATCTATAGTATATGATGCTAAAGCTTGTAAACAGCTACTTCAACGGGCTATCCAGGATCCTAGTTCTTGAAGGAGGCTCTACAAGGCTCTATATCATAGATCACTATCAGCTTCTACCTAAACACCCTAGTCTGGAGAGGTGCACAAGGGTCTTAGAGGTGGGGGCTTCCAAACTATGCTACATGGATCTTGAGGGACGGTGTCAATTACTGATCCTAATAATAGATGGGAGGGCTGAGATAATCAGCGTCAGACTGATAACTACCACTGAGAAGGACCCTGCTGAAGGATCTCCGAAACGTGCTAAGGAATACTGCCTCGCATCGTTAAGCAACGTGCTCAATAAGGAGCTCTAGATCCCATTTAGGCAGGATCTTAAATACCGATCCCTAGACATGGGATTAGTGAGGGGGTGCGGTTAGCCCATAGCAAATATAGACGCCTCACACAGATCACCTAGTGTGAGATCAAAGGGGCTGGGAAAGGCACGTCAGAGAGTGAAGAGGTCAAGGCTATTTAGAAGTGGCTGGGGCGAGCTATATGCTGAGCAATACGTGTTCAGATCTATATAGAGAGGTGGAGAAAGCTCTAACAGGCTTAGCCGGGATAGGCTATGGATATAGCTATTTAGAAGCAAGCTTAGGCAGTAGGAAGCTCGTTATCTGGTGCGCAGATCATCCGCTAAACATTGTTGCAGACATCTATAGGATAGAGGAGAGGGAGGGAGCTCCTTACGAGGTTTTTATACAGAGGATAGAGTTTGGAGAGCATGTGCAGAGGGCTATAGAGATGCTCACGAATATAGTGGGTTTAGAGAAGATCTTGTGGAACATAAGGAAGCATATAAAGATAATATCGAGTAAAATTGATTTGAGGCATAATCAAGATCCTTAGACCATGGTGAAGGAAAAACTATAGGGCCCTCCTATACCTAGTTCTAGCCTCTTAAGGCATATAGCACGGCAAAGAATGTTAGTAACACGATCTCGAATGCCTCTAGAGATGCTGCCGAGGGCCACCTAGCAATAGAGCCTGCGAGGGCTATCACGAATGTTGCGAAGACAGCTATGGAGAGGGATCTATCTTCTCTGAACATCGCTGCTCCATATAGAAACGCTCCTAAGAAAGCTTGGATAAAGAACCATGTTGAGATAAACACATGGGGCCTCGTGCCGGAAGGAAATATGGCTATCATCGCTAAAAATATTCCTGCTATAGAGAAATATGATCCCGCTACAACCCCTAACTTAGATCTAGAGCTTGAAATCATGTGGATCGATAGGAGTTCGATAAATATAGATGATACTACGAGACCCGCATTATAGATCCATGGATTATTTGCCCTGGAACCCCCAAGATCGCTAAACGCGTCTCTATAGAAATCAAACCAGGGATTGAGGTTTATTGAGATAAGCGTGAAGATCCAGAATACAGCTGAGGCCGCAACACCGCTGAACCTAAACCAAGTTAAAACCAACTCCCCATTCCTGGGAACAAATATCCACAAGCCATAATATTTCTATTCACTCTATCTATATTTATCAATATTTCCTTAAGCAAAAGCCATGGGAATTATTAGGGGAGCGCTGAGAATCTGTTCCACCTTATAGGATGAGGATTTCCCTCTGCATTAATTCTATATTTAGTATCTCTATACCAGCGGTATAAAAGATCTCGTGATATTCATAGCCTTGCTATAGGATAAAAGCTTATAAGTTTCTTTATACTGATCAAGGCTGTGGCAGGTATATATTATTGAAGCTAGGGACCCTAGCAGGGCCATTGTTTGGAATAAAAATAACAGATGTTTGGGCTAGCATGTCTCTTCACAGAAGAATAATCCTAATGGTGTTGAGGATGATCAGGCGATTCGATTCTTGTGCCTAGTGATATTAGATAAAAGGGTGTCCTCGCTCTTCAGAGCGGTGGGAGGGTCGATATATTCGATGATCTACTATGGAGTTGGAAGAGATTATTGCTAGGCTATGCTTTTCTATAACATCCTGAGGTCTTCTCATATATAATTCCTTCCTTTAATAGCTGGCTGAGCATTTTTTCGGCTGTCTCTTCATCTATACCCGTTTCCTTTGCTCTGCTAAGTATCTCTTTAACGCTTGCGCATCCCAGCTGGCTTGTGTTTGTTAGTTCCTTTATTATGTCTTCTAATATGATCATTTTCTCTCTTCTGCTCTTTGGTTTTCCGGTCATTATGGTATCTATGTCTAGGGATCCGCTCTCTATGTCTATGCCAACGTTTTCCAGCATTGTCTTCATAAGCCTTATAGCCTCTGCAGCATCCTCTTCAGTTGCTATGCTGCTTAGCCTCATCCTGGCATGGGCCTCTGTGAGCCTTATGAGGGCCTCGAGCTGCCTAGCGGTAATTGCTATCGGTGTCTCCCTATTTTCTGCAGATGCTTTTCTCATTTCGACGAAGAACTCTGAGATCATTCTCCTAGCCTCCTCGCTTAGCCTGGGCTTCACATGCCTCTTAGCATAGGCTATATACTTCCTAAGCATCCCAGGGTCTATTGGGGGCCTTATCTCCTCGAAGCTTGAGTGCACACTGGTTATGTGCTCAGCCAGGAGCATGTCGTCCTCCAAAGATGGCTGGTCCTTGAGCACAAATATGAGATCAAACCTTGATAGGATGGTTACTGGTAGATTTATATTGTCTATTAGTGGTCTATTATCGATATACCTCCCATATCTCGGGTTCCCCGCTGCAAGCACAGATGCCCTGGCGTTGAGCGTGGCATGTATCCCGGCCTTCGATATAGAGACTGTCTGCTGCTCGAGGGCCTCGTGTATAGCGGATCTATCCTCCTCCCTCATCTTATCAATCTCATCTATACATACAACACCCATATCGCCTAGAACCATGGCCCCAGCTTCTAGATAGTATTCCCCAGTATTCTTGTCCCTAACAACTGCTGCGGTTAAGCCCGCAGCTGTGGATCCCTTGCCGGTAGTATATATACCCCTAGGAGCCACTTTAGAGGTGAACTGAAGTAGCTGGGACTTAGCCGTGCCAGGATCACCTATTATCAGCACATGTATATCCCCCCTTATCCTGGTCCCATCGCTCCTCTGCTTGGGGACGCCGCCGAAGAGTAGAAGGGCTATGGCTTCCTTCACATCCCAGTGTCCATGTATTGCTGGAGCTACACTAGCAACTATTTTTCTCGATATGAGGGGATCCCTTGCCAGCTTTCTTATCTCCTCTATATCGTCCTCAGATAGCTCTATCTCCTCAACACCTTTCACCCCCGTCTCAATATTATTGGCGTAGATCTCGACCTCATATATACCTCTAATAACCCTTCTCTGTCCACTCCCCGCGGAGGCTAGCCTAACTATCCCTATTACCTGGACCTTGTCCCCTGGACGGACTTTATCGACTATATCTCCCTCGAGAATCACTTGGATCTGTCTGGGCATCTGGCCTGAGGGGATATTCTCTGGAGCCTCTCCAACCGAGATCCTCTGGTGATCTATGTATATACTCTCGTTCTCCAAGAACTTGAATATCCCAGAGGCTAGGCCGCACCTAGGGCAGTATGGGGGCTTCTCAAGGGCTTCTGAGGCGATATCCACATAGAACTTCTCACCACACTCAGGGTTTAGGTGGTGCCACGCCGCCTTCACAACCCTCTGCTTTGGCGGTGTCATTTTCACTACGATTCCATCGATCTGGATCAGTTTGCCCACATGCTCATTCCTGATCTCTCTTATCGCGATGGTATGGGGCAGCCCCCTGAACCTGGGGGTCAGCTCCCCAATGAATAATATATACTCTGTCTTTGCTGCCTGTGTAAGGGCCTCCGACAGGATCTTTATAGATTCCCCTGGGCTCTCTATTACTTTTCTAGCCAGCTCCTCGTCAAAGCTTATCAAGTCTATATAGTCGATCAAGACACTTCTCAGACCGCTTGCGATGGTCTCTCTAATCCTCTTCCTATACTTTATAGAGCCATCACTATCCCTCACGCTATCGATGAACTCGAGGAACCTGCTAAGAAGATCCTCTACCCTCTCGCTAAGAGTCGCCTCCACCCCTCCCACCCAGCACATATTTTAGCCAGTATTTCACATCCTCGTCTATGATCCTGTAGAAAGCTCTCTCCTCCGCGCTGAGGTTCTTCTCGAGCTCTGATGATCTCTCACTATATAGGATAGAGGCTAGCAATATCTTCTGCATCCTGATCTGGGCTATCTTGCTTATAGCCTTGTGGATAGCCTCAAGCTCCCTGAGATCCTCGGCAGACCCTCCCCTCCTAATCCTCTCCTCTAAGAGCCTAACGATCTTACCGATCTCTATATAGAAGTCAGGGGAGACCTTAGAAACCGTGAGGCCTCCTCTCTTAGCGATATCTTCCTCTGCGAACCTAACCCTGTTTATATCACTCAAACCCTTTACATCTCTCCTAGTTTCCACATAACCCCTAGCCTCAAGGATCTCTGCAAGCCATCTCGGAAGCTCTACTTCAACACCCCTCACAAGCTCGATATCAGCAAAGGGAGTTCTACCTATGTTTCTAAGTATGGCTACAGTCACATACATAAGATCCCTGGAAGCCCTAGCCGCCTCAATATATAGCTCACCCTGCATCTATACCCATCTAATTAATATATAACATGGGGGGCTTTAACATTAAGCTTCCATTTCAATAGGAGATCATATAAGTAGCTAATCTGCAGATCTTCAACCCGCTTGTCCCTCGATGGTTATTGATTATTGCTGATATTAATTTGTTTGGTGTTGCTTTACCTCTTGATCCACAGGGTTTTTAGCCCTGTGGCATCGGGGACTTCCACCCCCCAAAGAGATCTTGGGATCTCTATGGGCTCATTGGTGGCTGTTGAGCCCAGCGGCACCGGGCTCCCATCTAGACTTAAAACCCCGAAGCCCTTCTGGGCATTGCTCTCATAAAGGGCTTCGAGGGCCTTAAGATAGATGTTTATCAAGGCAACTACCTCCCTATGCCATCTCTCACCACCCTTGCTACATATCCCTATCCTATCCTCCCCATACTCTATTACAGCCTTGTGTATCGGGCAGATCTTAGATGTATTCCTGGGATCAACCATGAGCACCGGTACTCCGTATTCTCTAGCCTTATCTATTATCGCATTCAACTCTCCCTTCAATGCACTCTGATATATCCTGTGCCTCAGTTGTTTATTCTTATGTCTAGCGATCATAACCCTTATATCATCCTCCGAGATCCTCTCGATAACTATCACTCCTCTCATCCTCATGGCGTCCCTGACTATAAGGCTTGCTGTCTTCCACCTATAATCCCTCTTCTTCTTTCCTTCTCTAAGCTTCTTCATAGCCTTTCTAGTCTCTCTGTTACCAGATCCGTTTCTTCTCTGGATGCTCTCCTTCCTATAGCTATAGCCCAGTGTCGTCTTAGCAAGGCCTGTCTCGAGGATTACTGCGAATGCCTCGTATAGAGTTGCTACAGA
>JAVVGE010000133.1:0-6855 GCA_032249255.1 Desulfurococcales archaeon
AAACGAGTATAACACAAACATATGGTGGTATAGAAAGATAGTGCTCTGGATTGTGGATATATTCATGGAGTATGGTATTGATGTTGAGATAGTCCCAGAGGACTATACTAGTCAGAGATGCTCAATATGTGGAGCAAAACACAAGAAAGGAAGGGTATATAGAGGGCTATATATCTGTATAAGGACTAGGAAGAAGATCAATGCAGATATTAATGCGGCGCTGAATATAGCCAGAAGACTGGGCTACAGGATAAGGATATCGAGGAAGATTGAGAGCTACTTGGTAACACATAACGGGGTAAAGCCATTAATCCCTCTCGAGAGGGCTAACACCCGAGATCCAGAGATTCGAAACCTTGCCCTTTAGGGTGGGGAGGATCATAGATAATACCCCTAGGATAGAGAGACCAGGAGCTTTCTGAAAGCGTTTGAGCAAAGAACTGACAAGAAGACTGCTTGGGTAAGGCTTAGGAAACCAAGCTCCCAAGGATACCGGGAGAGACAATACTAGATACTCCAATATATTAAATGTGATAATGGCATCAGACTCACTCCGGGAGCAGGACTACTTTATTTACTCATATTTCCTTAGGCATGAGGAGAGATCATTTAATACCTATGATCACTAGTAATGTATATATGTATGCGGATAGGAGAAGAGCTAGCCATGTTGTTGATAAAAGATATCCTCTAGCTAGGGATAGTACAACTCCTATAGTGAGGATGATCATTGATAGGATTTCAGGTATCTCAGAGAGATCTGCTCTCTTGAGCTGTATCTCTCTAGAGCCCTTAGGCGTTATGACATATCTATATTTATTAAACAATATGCCTTGGATCTGGCTAAAAGCTATGTGGAAAGATAGTGCTGATGTTGCGGCTGATGATGTCCCTAACCTCTTGATGGCTTCTAAGAGCCGTAGATCCTGTCTCTTAATAACTATCTGTATATATCTAACGATATATATTATCGATACTAGGAGCCATAGAGCAAAGATATATAGTATGCTTTCAATAGGGTCAGATCCTCTGTTGAATATTAAGAGGATTGGGTAAATGTAGATTGAAAGGGCTATCGCGATCGTTGGTATATATTGAAGCCCATATACAACGAGTTCTACCTTTTTCCAGAGAGGGGCCTGTGACCCGCTAATGATCTTGATTCCTTTTTTAATAGCCTGTACAGCACCGAAACTCCATCTACTCTGCTGGATCTTAAAAGCTTTATATGTTGATGTCACCATCACATCTACATGCTCATCATCACAGTAGCAAACCTTTCGCCCACTCCCAAAAAGCTTTATACCCATCCAATAATCGTCTTGGACTATACCGATATCCCAGCCTCCTACCTCAAGGATCACATCCTTTCTATAGGCTGTACCGCTACCTAGGGGGATGACTTGATATCCTAGACCAGATCTTCCTCTATATAGAGATCCTACTATGAACTCCATAGCTGTTGAGAGAGCCTTGGCAAGTCTAGAGCTATAGGTATAATAGCCTCTCCATCTAAAGACCACGGCATCACATCCTGCGTCGATCATCTCTACAGCTTTCCTAACCATACCTGGAGAGGGTTTTGTATCCACATCTAGGAGAAGGACTATGTCGCCCTTAGCCTCCTTAATGGCTAGATTTAGAGCTCCCACCCTCCCTCCCTCCGGCTTTTCTCTAAAGATCAGTTTCAGTGCCTCGTTCCCGCTTTGTAGATCCTTAACAGCCTTTCTAAGCTCTTCTCTCCTCTCTACGGGATCATCAGATACAACTAGGATTTCTACTCTATCCCTTGGCCACTGTATTGCTAAACAGGATTCTAGTGTACGCCTTAGGATCCAGGGATCCTCGTCCTTCACAGCTATAATAATAGATATATAGTGGCTAGAGTAAAAACTGTTATTGGAAGCAACCCCACGCCTAGCATATGTTAGACTCTCATATGCCGTATATCCTAGAGAATAGAATACGTGGAGAGCCTGTATAAATGTTGATGCTATGAGCGAGATCGCGGCAACAATTTCTATCAAGGCAACACCTATTTCTCATATTTTCCCAACCTAATTAATGACATCCTAAGAAGATCTGAATATACCTCAAACGCCTATCCCACTAAGACCATTATAAATTCATTATATGATATGATTCACTGAGAACCTATATTGTTCCCGTAGCAGTCTAAGGATCTCCATCCCCCAGAGATCTATGGATCTCTATGGGCTCGCTGATGACCGCTAAGCCTAGCAGGTGGAACTCACATCTATGTCCGTAACAGTAACCCTACTCTTCCTAAGAGAGGAAACCCTGGTAATTACATCATGACAAACAACATGAATATTGTGAAGCAGAATAGTAGGATACACATACCTAGGCTCTTTGGTATTCCTCATTCTCAAGCCTATAGTGTTCCTCAATGATATTCTTAGAAGCGTAAGGAAACACATCTCCAAGCATCTTGCTATATATTCACGACCTCTCTAATGCCCTGAACCCTTTTATATGCTTCAAAGAAAGAATAGAAAAGAAGAGAGCTTGTCTCCCATTGTTTCTCTTATTTTCTTACTAGGTCTAAGTATACGCTGGCCTCTGCGTTCAGCACAGTGTTTCCTGCAGCACCCCTTATAGTGTTATGCCCAAGTGCTACCATCTTAATGATATATTTCCCGCCTTTCTCAGAGATCCTTATCCTTCCTACAGATATGGACATACCGTTCTCTATATCTCTATCTAGCCTTGGTTGTGGTCTATCAACAGCTCTATGAAGAACTATGGGTCTTCTGGGGGCTGTTGGGAGCTTAACCTCTTGGGGTGTGGATCTATAGGATTCATATGCTTTCATGAGCTCCTCAAGATCTGGCTTCTTTTCGTAGTGTGCATGTATTATCACCATATGCCCATCGCTTACAGGAACTCTTGTGGTTGTTGCCTCTATATTTAGGAGGGGGTTAGGCTCTATAACATCTCTATAGATCCTTCCAAAAAGCTTCTTTGGCTCCTCAGATAGCTTTTCCTCCTCATTCTTTATAAACGGTATAACGTTATCCTGTATAGCCATAGACGGGAGCCCAGTATACCCGGCCCCCGATATAGCTTGAAGAGATACCACATCAACATGTTGGGGAATTCCCAGAAGATCTATCATTGGCTTTAGCCCCATAGAGAGGACTGTTGATGTGCAATTAGGCGTTTTAACTAATATTCCGCGGCTATTTCCCCTAAACCTCACTATCTCTAGATGATTCATGTTGATCTCTGCCACGATCAGAGGAACCCTAGGATCAAGCCTCATAGGACTCGAATCAGAGAACACATAATAACCCTCTGAGACAAACCTAGGCTCTAATTCCCTAGAAACCTCTGTGGGGAGTGCTGAAAATATTATATCAACGCCTCTAAACTCGTGAGGCTCAGGCTTTGAGAGCCTTATCTCAGCAACCTCACCAGGAATCTCGCCCCCGATCACCCATGACACAGCATCTCCATATCTCATGCCTGCCTTTTGTGGAGAAGCGCTGAGTGCAACTAGATTGAACCATGGATGCTTGCTAAGTAGTTTAACGTATCTCTGCCCAACCATTCCGGTTGCTCCTATAACAGCTACATCATATTTCATGAGCCAAACACCTGTCTATGTATCTCTTTAACCAGGTCGTTGGGATCTATTCTAGAATATATTGTAGCCTCCAGATCATCATAATATCCCACCCTATAATCCATTACCAGCCTGTTAAACACCTCTGGCAGAAGCTTGCCGGAGCCCCAACCAATTATCGACGCCCCCTCATTGAATGGAACTATGACCTTCACCCCTATCTTCTTACACGTCTTGCAGATCTTTGTACCCCTCATGAATAGATCCAGAACCAGTATTTCGCCTTCATAGTCACCTATATATTCAAAGGTCTTTCTATTCAGACCCTTAACCCTATACCTAGACGCCCTCTCAGCCTCAGCGATGTCCATAGTCTCTACGGTTCTCGCACTAGGCACGATCTTAGGATCAGCTGTCATTATACCAGGTGTCTCTGTGAATAGATATAGCTTCGGGGTTCTAAGCGCCCTCGCTACAAGCACTGCGGTTAAATCAGAGCTACCCCTTCCCATGGTAGTTATATCCCCTGTTTGAGTAGCTCCTATGAAGCCAGGAATGACTGGTATATATCTATCTAGTATCATCTTCGATATTGAGGAAGCTATGTTAGGCAAAGCCGTGCTAAGTATTGGTGACGAATCTCCGAACTTATCGTCCGTCACCAAACCTATCTCCCATGGCCATGCAACATATGCCCTATATCCCATACCCCTGATCATCTCGGCTAGTAAAGGCGCTGAGAACCTCTCACCGACTGAGAGGATCCTGTCCCTAGCTTTGGGATCCTCAGCACATCTACTTCCGTATCTAACAAGCTCCTCCTCTAGGGTTGATCCATATTTTCTGTAGAACTCTTCAATACCAAGAGATATTGCAAAGTTCCTGTGGATCTCTATAACTAGATCCAGAGACCCCTTCTCACCGTTGCACAGAGATATCAGAAGATCTGTAATACCCTTAATCGCAGACACAACTATCACCGGTGTTGTATCTATGAGGATCTTCTCTCTTAGCAATCTAAGGATTGTGTCTATATCTTGGGGCTTTCTTATTAGAGATCCTCCTACCTTAACAACAACCACTTCTTGTTTTAAGTCCACCCCTAATTTTGCCCACACCTCCCACCCCCATCGCTTTTACATAATATAGAATTTATTGTGCTTATAAGCTTTTCGCGATCTGTTATAGAATAGACCGACTCCCCCTAGTCAGCCTAATATGGCTTACCATCTACAATAGGGATCCGTGATCCGGAAACAGTGTTGGGGTTGTGTTTCTCTATGAAGCTTGAAACTCGTCCCTCACTCTTCGTTACAACTGAAAGCCTCGACCCTTCAGGGCGGGGAGGAGGTCAGATTCTTGTATATAAGACATTATTCTTCTTGATTAGGAATCCCTTTTCTACTAGGTTTTCTATCGCATCTTCGTAAAAGATTTTATCTACATCTATTCCATACCATTCCCTGAAACTATTCACTATCTCCCCGAATGTCCATGTGGTTTTGCCTTTCTTGGACTCCTCTTGGATCATTCTCTTGATGAAGGATGTAACATCTTCAAGCCTTGTCCAAGGATACTGGAACCATACCCATTCCTTCACCTCTATATAGTAGAAATCAGGCTTGATCTTTGCTATGGGGCTTATCCATTGGAGGACAGCTATCTTAACTTCCAGGGGTTTCCAGTTATCCCTTATAAACTTCTCTGCAAGTATTACAGTGTCGCCAGTATCTACTATATCGTCAACTAAGAGGATCCTCTTTCCACTCATATCCACGATGTATGGGAACCTGAGCACAGCTCTTTCCTCCGCTTTAGCCGCCTCTGTCCAGTGCTGGCTCTGGATCGACAGCAGGTTCTCAACACCTAGAAAGTCGCATAGGAGTCTTGCCGGTACGTATCCTCCTCTAGCTATAGCAACTATAATATCTGGCCGCCAACCACTCCTCTTTATATTATTAGCTAGCCCTCTACTCCATTCAACAATCTCCTCCCATGTCACTAGCTTAGTAGGCACTTGGGGCAAGCATGTCCCAGGATAGGTTATATGATTAAGGATATATAAGTATTATCCTAGGAGCCTCACATATGAGATCAGG
This sequence comes from Desulfurococcales archaeon, assembly GCA_032249255.1. GTDB lineage: Archaea > Thermoproteota > Thermoprotei_A > Sulfolobales > AG1 > AG1. The sequence continues at coordinate 5,689 of JAVVGE010000133.1, forward strand.
CCCTTGTTAAGTATATATGCATACCCGTCAGAAGCTACGGCGATCTCATACCTAGACACGGATATAAGCTTTCCAGAAAGCTCCTTACCATCTATAAACTTCACAACAACATCATAGCCTATATAGTCATTCCCAAGTATATAGCGCTCCTCGCAACATTCCTTCACTATCCCCATTACCTCGTTCTCTCTCACCCTTACACTCTTCACAGCATGTCTAAACACTATGAGAGCTCCGCTGGGCGCTCTCACCCCCAGCTCGTAGCTAGTTACCTGCTCCAGAACACCCTCGATAGATTCGCCATTAGCAAGTTCTATATTAATACTCCTGCCCTCGAACTTTTCAGTAACCATGGTCGATATCATTCTAACCATCTTATTTTCCTACCTTTCAATTCTATAGTAGATCATTCATACATGTTTCTCGATCTTCCTCAGTTCTATAGTAGATCAGATTTGCCCTAATACTAACTTTTCTTACCCGGCTTATAAGCGAAGATCTGTTGACCTGTGGTTTTGATGACAACAGGGCAAGCCTCGCCCTTCAGGGCGGGGTATGTTTTTATAGGGTTCTCAACGTGTTATTTAGTGGGGGTTTGGGTCTTGGCGGGCAAATATGCTAGAAGAATGTCCGGCGGGGGAACCCCCCCGAGGAGTGCCCGCCAGAGACCCCAACCCCCTGGAAGCATTCAAAAAAGAGATAGAGAAGAGGAAAAAGAGCAGCGAAGAACCAATAGAGTAGCACTATTCCCAAATAGATAAATAGATATGAGGATGAGGTATTATTTGATATTGGCTTGGCATGTGCTAGGCTGTGAAAGTAGGTTACCTCCATTCATAAGGAAGTTATCTCCACCAGGCTATTGGAAGGACAAGGATACTGGTGAGAAGAGGATACACATACTGATCAGAAACGATAGATATCGTGTCGAGCCTATCAGCGAGAACGAGGGATATACAGTCCTCGAAGACTTCAACCTCAAGATAAAATATGTTGGCAGGATTAGGTGGGAGGGTAAGCAGGGAAGACTTGAAATAGTATATGAGGCTGGTAGGTGGCAAGCATACATACCTATAGAGGCTGGTGTTGAGCCTCCTAAGTCTAACAAGAGAGGCTATGTAAAGCCCATATACGATGATGAGGAGAGGAAAAAGAAGAAACAGAGGA
>JAVVGE010000134.1:0-6811 GCA_032249255.1 Desulfurococcales archaeon
TAACACCAAGAGCTCTAAGCCTATAGTAAAGGATTAGAGCTCCAAGAGTATCCCCACCACCACCCACACCAACAACAAGCACCCTACCAATATCACGAAGATCCTCAAGGGATTCTACGGTTAGCTTAGCCAAAACAGATCCTAAAACTCATACGAGACTCCAGAGTTTTTATATATAAAGCGTGATATAGTAACTCTTCCTTATGAGAACCTCGTAAATCATTTTAAAACATTTATCATTTTAGATAGTGTAATACTCTCAGATATCGTAGGATAGTGCTTCTGGCACTTAGTGACGATGGACGTTCTCAGTGTTATCTCTAAGTTAACTCATCGTAGTATCTTAACCTCAGCCAGATGTTCATAGCCTCCACAGGTTTCGGGAAACCTAGAGTTTGTTAGGATGGTGAGTTGAAGGGCTGGGAGAGAGTTAAAGTAAGTAATGCTAGTCTATGACCTGTAGACTGGTGTTAGCTAATGCCTAAAGGATATCGTTTAAAGTTAGGGAAAAAGCTAGGGGAAAGAGGAAAAGAGTTTGTAGGTTAGTGGAGAATCTGAGAACTCTGGGAACCAGATATTAGCTATATACGAGTGGGCTGCTAGGACGGACGCAAGTGATATCAGTACACAAGGATGTTGACGTACTTAGAGCTCTAACCTCAAGAGAGTGACCTGAGTTTAGAAAAGCTCTTAAAGATCTAGTGAGTATCAATCAATTCTCAGGGGTGTTAGTCATAGAGGTGTGCTGATAGCAGTATTTCAAGGTAGCAAGAGCATAGATACGCTTGTAGACCTAAAAAGGCTGGAACTACTAAGTATCAAGGGTAGTATATAATAAGCGTCGTTAGAAGTTTCGTATCGCGCAAAGCTTATTATAAAATTAATGTAAGGGTCTGTTCAGAGATAAGTGTCTCGGTTACGAAAATCTTTGTATAGAAGATCATAGCTAGACCGTGTGTCATTGATAAGTTACGCTCTCGTAGAGGCTTTGGCTGTTCCTTACTTATGGAGGAATATTATCGCTGGAATACGCGAAGATAGTTATAGAAAAGTATTATAAGGAGTCGTTATTCTCTTCAAGATCTTGAAGTTTATGAATAATATGTACCTCTTGGAAGAAGCTCAACAATACCTTCACCTTGGAGGGAGCTCTCAGGGTAAAATAGATCTCATGTATGCACACGCTGATGCATACCCAGCCAGGTAGAGTAAGCCAGGTCTAAAGTTCTTGTAGAACCAGGATTCCTAATAATCTTCACGATCTCCGATGATAAGTATAGCAAGCCCATTATAGATAGCGTTATGAAGACGAAGGCTAGAGGTACTTATATAGTGGTAGCTTCTAAAATATCTCTGAGGACATTTTAAATATCAAGGAAATAGGTTCTAATGGTGCTGAGATTTATTGAAAATCACGTATGCCTATCCTATAGGCTTACACTAGATTTTATAGAAGTATATAGATCTCTAAGAAACGACTCTCTGTTAGCGTTTCTCATAAGGCTCGTGCCTATTAGACAGGCGTCTGCCCCAGCCTCTATAGCTTCAGTTACGTCTTTAACACTACTCATTCCACTCTCAGCTATAATTATGAGATCCGGATACTCCTTTCTAACCTTTCTCACGGTACTAAGCATAGCTTGGCGATTCACATTGAGGGAGGCGAGATCTCTTGAATTAACTCCAACAATACTGAGGGGAAGGGTCTTCATAACCTTTTCCAGTTCCTCGAATTTATTGATCTCTACTACCGGCTCTATATTTATTTTCTCAGAGTATCTATATAGAGTCTCTAACTCCTCAAGCTCTAAGGCTTCTACGATGAGGAGTATAGATGATGCTCCGCATGACCTATACAGATCTATCTGCTTTTCATAGAAAACAAATCCTTTAGCAAGTATCGGGCCTCTATAGCCTAGCAATCTGAGGATCTCAATGTATCCAGGGGATCCCATGAACCACTCTCTTTCAACAATTACCGAAAACCCTGCCACAAGATCCTTTAATTGGAAGAAATAATCTCTAATATCTAGTTGAGTATTTATTAGGCCTGTTGGTGATGACCTCTTATACTCAGCAATTATAGCCACTCCCATCTCTCTTTTCCACCTAATAATCGACGATCTAAGGCTTTCAACCCTATCGAGGCTATATAATGGTTTTTCTACGCATATATCGTCGCGATCTATCTCAAGGATCTCTTTTCTCCTCCATACATCCCTTATTTCACCTAAGAACCCTTTCATGGCTATCTCCCCACAAGACCTATAAAGGCCTTTAGGACCGTTCTCCTAAGAGGTGTGCCGTCGATCTCAGAGTGAAACTTGCTAGCGGATGCTTCGCCCCGTGGGATTAAATTTGTGAGGCTAAGCTCAGAGTATATTAGCGATTCATAGGAAATAAACCCAAGCACCGGAATCTCCTTTCTAAGTATATCTCTATATTTCACAAGAACCGCCAGATCTGTAAAAGGATCTCCCATAACGGCTAGGTTTCTCGAACGCTTTCCCTCCACTCTCACCTTACCCCCCTTATACAGGGTATACTTTACCAGAGGTTTGATAGATGTGATAACCTCTCCACATTTGTAGTCGTAGATTCCAGAATGGTAGATGAAGCTAAAAGAATTGCAGCCTAGTAAGGGCTCTAAACTTACGAAGAGATCTACGGGCTCAGTTGATCTTTTATAGATTTCTAGCCACCTCCACGAGCTTCTTAACCTTTTCGGGGTCCTTCTTACCAGGTACCTTTTCAACACCACTGCTAACATCTATAACATTCGGAGCCACTTGCTTGAGGCTGATAACGTTATTGAGCCTTATTCCTCCTGCAACACCGCACGGCCTATATCTAGAGCAACCGTGGCTGTATAGATCTATTGGCAGTTCTAGACTATCTCCATTACTATGCTGAATTCTACCCTTCGGTAGATCTATTAACGCGTATTCAATATATCTGGCAAACTCTCTAACCACTATCATCTTTCGATCTACATCTATTTTTGATAGATTCTTAGGTATTACTGCTGGGATTACTCTATAACCGTTCTTAGTGACTGCTTCCAAGTCTTGAATAGATAGATCCTCTAGATGGACTTGAATAATTGCATCTAAGCCAGATCCTATAGCTTCTTCTAGAGCAGTTCTATCAGCAACCACGATAACAAGTTTCGACCTTGACAGTATTGATGCTACATTTCTTACCAGGTCTAAGCTAACGGATCTTAGAAGCCCCTTAGAGATCACCATACCCACGTAACTTGCACCAGCTTCCTCGGATAAGACGGCGTCCTCTACGCTAGTTATACCGCAGATCTTAACTAATGCCAAGACCAGCCAACCTCCTAGAAGTGCTTATAATGGATTCAAGCTTCCTCCACGCCTTACCAGTAAGTATTTCCTTTAAGGATCTCTCGAACCCCTCTACGATGGAAGATACCTCACCAGCTACGTATAGAGCTACTCCCGCGTTTATCGCTATAAATATAGCTGCCGATCTATCCTCACCTCTGAGACCCTTAACATCTTTATCAAAGACCTCATCCCTAGTTCTACCAGACACCTCCTGAACAGGGATCTCTCTAATACCTAGATCTCCTGGAGATATTACAATCTCCCTATATTCATCCCTATTAACTAGTATGTGGCTAGCCCCGCTCAGAGATACCTCGTCCATGCCTGGATATCCAGTGACTATGGCGTATCTCTTAAGCCCGATCTCTCTTATAGCCTTCTCTAATACTCTCGCAATATTGAGGCTAGGAGCACCCACGATCTGAATCTCCGGTGTAGCTGGGTTTGCTAGGGGGGCTGCAAGGTTAAATATAGTTCTTATTCCCAACCTCTTCCTCACTGGGGATACAATCTTAAGAGCCCTATGATATACAGGGGCGTAGAGAAATACAAAGCCTTCCTTCTCTAACATCTCTTCAGCTATATTTGCGCCATGCTCTATAGGGTACCCCAAGGTCTCCATAAGATCTGCAGAGCCGAAGATGCTTGAAAATCCCCTATTTCCATGCTTAGCTACAGGGATGCCAATGGAGGATACTACTATCGAGGCTAGAGTTGACACATTGATTGTGTTAAGTCCGTCTCCACCCGTGCCAACTATATCCAGAGCCCCTCTAGATCTTATCTTTATCATGTACTCTCTGAGAGCTCTTAGAAAGCCTCTTATCTCCTCAGGCTCTTCCCCCTTAACCCTTAGCCCCATCAATATTGCAGACACCTCAACAGGATCCATAGAGCCTCTCAGCATGTCTAGGCAAGCATTATAAGCCTCTTCCTCTGTAAGCCCCTTTCTCTCTGCAAGCTTGGATATTAAGCTGGGCATCTATGACACCTCGTAGAAGTCTTCATCGTAGAGACCGTGACCACTCAGGTTTAGCAATATCGTGACCTCCTTATCTCTTCTCCTAGCCATTATAGCCTCCTGGATAGCCGCAACTATAGCATGAGCGCTCTCAGGCGCCGGTAGTATGCCCTCTGCCCTATAGAATAGAAGGCCTGCCTCTTTTGCTTCTTCAGGTGAGTACGATCTAGGCTCTATTAACCCCTCTTTCAACAATATAGATATGCTTGAGGCAACACCATGGTATCTGAGTCCGGCAGCTCTCACAGAGGGTGGTTTGAAATCTCTACCGAGCGTATACATCTTTATCATAGGCAGTATACCTGAGCTATCCGGATGCTCATATCTATAGATACCTTTTGTCATTTTGGGTATAAGGTTGCTCTCAGCAGCAATCACTCTCGGAGGCTTCTCACCTCTTCTGAAAGCCTCTCCAAGGAATGGGTATACCAACCCAGCTAAATTGGAACCTCCACCAACACATGCTATGAGGACGTCTGGGTTCTCGTTTAACATCTTCAACTGATCCATAGCCTCTAATCCAATCACAGTTTGATGAATTAACACATACTCCATGACGCTACCTGGTATATACCTTCTAGAGCTGGGATCTCTGAGTACGTATTCAACAGCCTCACTTATAGCTATCCCTAAACTACCTGGATGGTCTCTATCCGTTTCCAAAATAGATTTACCTATTTTAGTGATAGTTGATGGACTTGGATAAACCTCAGCACCGTTTTCCAGCATTAAGCTCAATCTCTTCTTCTTAGTAGCATAGCTCGATCTAGTCATGAATATGTAGGCTTTAACATTCATGAACTTAGAGGCTATAGACACAGCTAGTCCCCACTGCCCCGCACCGGTTTCTGTAACAACCTCTCTATAGCCTTCTCTATGGGCGTAATAGACTTGAGCTATAGCTGTATTAAGCTTATGACTACCGCTTAGTAGTGCTCCTTCAAATTTATAGTAGATCTTTGCGGGTGTCTCAATGATCTTCTCAAACCTCTTAGCTCTTCTAAGAGGTGTTGATCTCCCAGCTCTTGCATACATATCCCTAACATCCTCCGGGATCTCTATATATCTCTCAAACGTAAACTCTTGATCTATAAGCGCATGGGGTAAGATCTCCTTCAACCTGTCAATGAGAGAGTACTCGGAGTCTAAAGGATCTATTGGCGGTGGAAGAGGTTTTGGAAGATCTGGCGCTATATTATACCAGAACCTGGGGATGAATTTGTTATCCACTAGAACCACCCCCTAATAGCTCTATGCATATCTATAATGAATTCAATAACTCCATCCACCCCTCTAGGCATTCTCCTCACGATCTCAGTGCCTATAATAGCTATGTCAGCCCCGCTAGCTAGGACCGTTTTAACTCTTTCAACACTATTTATACCAAAGCCAACTGCCAAAGGGGTCTTCCCCTCTAGTAAGCTTCTAGCTACTGCTATATTTCTCAGAATCTGGATTGGTAGACTCGCGCCCGTAGAAGCTTGCAAGCCCAGATATACCATGTAAGGTTTATAATCGAGGAGCTTCCTAACTAGGTTATATGGGAATTTAGTTGATATGAAGAAACAGGGCTTCAATCCATTGAAGGTCGATACCTCTACATAGCGATCCAGATCCTCTAAATACTCTATCAAAAGATCTGGGATGAGGAGACATTTAAATCCCAGATCTGATATCACCCTTGCAAACTTCTCAAGAGCCCCTCTAATATCCGAGTAATAGGCAAGCAAAATCTTATCACATCTAATCTCGGCAAGCACCCTATAGCTTTCAACTGGAACCTTGCTGTAACCTTTATCAATGATCTCTCTATGTGCACGTCTTATGATAGGACCATCATATATCGGTCTCTCAGTTGGTAGGCCTATCTCGATTAGATCCACATATTTACTCACAGCATTAATGAAATTGGAGAATTCAAGAGGACTGGGGTAGCCTAAAGGTGTATATATACCTAGCCTCTTCCCTTTTAGATTTCCATTTAAATCCATTGGCGCACTTCAGACCCCCCGGAGCCTCTGTATGTTATATTGATCGATGCTTTTAAGCCTTTCTATTGAAGAACGGTAATAACCTCTATGTGCTTACAGGATTATCTAAGCTGTATGGCCTCCCCCACCTTTAAAGGGCGGGGTTTGCTAAGCTGTATCACATATAAAAATTCTCCTTTAATGATTTAAACAGTGGGGTTTAAGGGTATGTTTGACTATGTGATCGTCGGTGCCGGTGTTGTAGGTCTTTCCACAGCTTATCATATTAAGAGGCTCTCCCCAGACTCCAGGATTTTGGTTGCTGACAGGGCTCATGCTCCAGGTTCTGGTGATAGTGGTAGGAGTGCTGCTGCTTTTAGGGCTTTCTTTACTAACAATGTTAACCTCCTACTATCTAACTCCAGTATTGAGTTTTACAAGAGCGTTGAGGCTAGCGGCTACGATCT
>JAVVGE010000135.1:0-6761 GCA_032249255.1 Desulfurococcales archaeon
CTGTGTTTGTTATTGGTATTGGGTGTGTTAGTGGTATTAGCTCTGGTGTTTTCTTAGCTGCTAGTATTCCTGCTATCTTTGCTGTTGTTATTACATCCCCTTTTTTTATCTCTCCCTTCCTTATTCTCTCTATGGTTTCTCTTCTAAGCCTTATTCTCCCTATAGCTTCTGCCTCTCTATATGTATCTTGTTTCTGTGTTATATCTACCATGGTCATGTTATTACCCCATGTTTATTAGGGTTTTCAATATTCTTATCCTTGTGTCGCTCCACACTACTCTATATATTCTCATTCTTCCAAGTTTAACTTCTTCCACGAGCCCTATCCTGGCTAGATCTTCTAGATATCTTCTTGCAATAGCCTGGCTCACCCTGGCTTCTCTAGAGATCCTAGTTATGTTTGCCTCCCCAACCTCTAGTAGGTATCTAAGGATCCTGATCCTAGCCCTGCTCCCGAGGAGATTCTCTATGTCAAGCCTTCCTGCCATTCATCCTAACCCTTATAAGCTCCTCCACCCTCCTCTCGAGGGGGTCTAGCGGGGCTCCCCCAATCCCCACGAGAGTTGTTCTGCCCCTCATACCCTTCCCACTTGGCCTAGCCTCTATAACACCCATTCTCTTCATATTGAGTACATATTCGTAGAACTGTGTATGTTTCCTAGGCTGCTCACCATAGATCCCGCATATATCTCTGTACTCCCTCTCCATAGCCCCCATAGTTATATAGGGTGTCTGGGCCTTCCTAAGGCCCCTTATAAGTGCCTTGAGGGCTAGGAGCTCGTGGAGGCTTAGATATTGAAGGGCATCCGATATAGTGACCACGTCTGGTGCAACAAGGCCCCTTGCCCTCCTAACATGCTCTATAGACACTATCTGGGATCCCTCTGAATCTGCTGCCTCTCCAGCTAGTAAGAGGGTTTCTATAGCCGCTCTAGCATTGCCAGATCCCCCTCTATCAACGCCCTCTAGATCCGCTATATAGCTTATCACATCATCACCAACAGTGCCTATGTGGTATGCCTCGTCCCTCCTCTGCCTCAGTATGTCTCGGAGCTCACTAGATCTATATGGCTCGAACTCAACAACATATCTAGTTACATAGCTATAGGTCGCAGAATCAACCTTGGATAGGCTTGAAAGGCTCCTCATGATAAGTATATAGCTTATCCTCTTATGAAGCTCCGGATGCTCGTCATAGATCCTCATGAGGAAATACACAGCATCGCTCCCCGCAACATCAACGAAGTAGTCAAACTCATCCAGGGTCACGAGTAGATATGATCTCCCCCTATCTATGTATTGATGTAGATAGCTAAATATCTCCTGAGGGGAGAATCCTCTCTGTGCTATGGGAACATCTGCCTGCCTAGCCATCTCCGAGATAACCTCGTAGAGGCTTCTATCCCTGTGGCAGTTAATATGTACATATCTAAGATCAATACCCCTCCTCCTGGCAATAGATCTGAGCTCCATCCCGAAGAGCCTTGTAGTAACGGTCTTTCCAGTCCCAACACCCCCGACCACGACGGTCTTGACACTGGCCTCGCCGGGGTTTGAAACAAGGATCCTGAAAATCTCAGCCAGCCTCCTAAGCTGTTTCTCCCTATGTGGAAGATTTGTAGGTATATACTCTGGGTAGAGAGCCTCCTTCTTCTTAAACACCGTGGGCTTTACAAAGGCCTCCTCTATGATCCTCCTAGCGCTCTCCAGAATAGTCCCCATATGAAGATCTCTTAGGAGAGATATATTAAATAGAGGTCTCCAAAACTTTCGCCCAGCTTGGAGAGAGAATCACCTCCGTAATACCAGGTCCACGGGTTGTATCTTTTTTATGTTAATAGATGTTGTTTTTATGTTTGTTGTTAAGCTGGTAGAGGAATAGCCTAGAGCTGTTTTTGTTTTCATAATCATTTGTGTTTATGTTTATTGGTTTTTATGTCTCCAAAGATATTTATAAGATCTGGAGCTCATGATTTTACCGTGACCTCTGACTCCCGAGATCCTTAGGCTTTGAAGCCCATGGCGGCGGGGCTGGGCTTCTGCGATAAGAGAGCCTGGGGAGATCGTTGGGAAGTAGATGATTGTGAGCCTCGAAACCAATGAATATAAGGGGCGATAAACCTATCTAATCTAATAAGAATACTGTAATGGTAAGTTGGTTGAAAAATTAGGAATTCCGAGGGCGGTATTATAGATATGCCCGTAGATCTATGTATATATTTGTGTACAAAAAGTTTTTAAGGTGTATGGATGAATATCTTGGGAGCCTTGTCATCGGGGAGTAAGAGGTTTGTCCCAGTATCTGAGGGGATAATCAGGGAGGCTATGAGGATCTCTGAGAGGAGTGGAATACCCCTCAGAGACCTGATAGAAAAGATCCTTGAAACTGTTATTAATTACATGAGATATAAACCAAACCTTTTAGAAGTGATCCACCTCCTAGATTCCCTAGAAGATCTCAGGAGAATCGGGTGCGTCATGCTCCCTCAGGGAGCTGTTAAGAAGATCCTCTCCAAGGCCTCGGAAGAGGACTTCAGAGAAATTCTAGAAGAACTTGGAAAAACAGCCTCGTGGTACGGTGTTGTTGCTAAGGCTAAGAGGGGATCGAGTATTGATGACATACAAACAGTCCTCCAGGTCTGGATGCCCAATATAGAGGTTCACGTGAGCAGTGTAGATGGAGGTCAAGGGAGATATAAGATCGTTATATCCCCACCAATACACATGATCCAGGATGCAGCGGTATCAGAGAGAATGGCCCTAGTCTTAGAGACAATAGCCAGGAATATAGTGAACTCTATGGGAGGCTCTATCGAGAAGGCCACGAACTCGGATGGAATAGTCTCCATGGTGATCGCGTTTGGTTAGCAGGAGAACTGTTGGGATGGATAGAGATATAATGGAGAGGCTAAAAGAGATAGCTAAGAGGAGGGGTATGGGGATCTCACCATATCTCAGAAAACTAATTCAAGAGGCTCTAGAGCTAGAGAAAATGGGTTACTACGCACCAAGAGCCCTTAAGGAGAGGAGGCTCGAAATAATGCTAGAGATGTTTAACTTTGGCTACATACCTCTAGAAATAACATCAAACCCAGGGGTGGATGCAAGATCATATGGGAAGAGACTTGGCGAAACACTGAGAGAGATAGGGGGGGATGTCTATTCGGTGATAGAGTACCTGGGTCAGATGCACAAGGTAGCAATAGTGCAGGATGACAAGATAACAGTACTAACACCTACAGGTATGGAGAACGGGCTTAATAGAAGAGCCCTTATAGCGGAAATCCTCAAGGGGATGGCTGAAGGAGCAAAGCTACCAATCAAAGAAACAGGAACCACAGCGATAATAGAGATGTCGAGGGAGATGAAAGAGGAGCTGAGGAGAAGGGTTGAGAGCGAGATATCTCAAACGAGGACTAGGAGGGGTATTTAAGCTATAGACAGCTTATTATAATGTTCTTACCTGATGCCTCAAACTTAATAATAAATTTTTAAGACCCAGTAATAGAGACGCTTGCTAGGTAATTTCCAGCTAACCTCTAATGGTTCTATATATCTATTCTGCGATGATGAAACAGCAAACGGGTTCTCCATAGCTATGGAGCAGGGGAGAAGATTTAAAGATGCTGAGGCTGGAGTCACCCTGAGCGGGTGTAGAGAGCGTTAAAGAATAGCTTAAATGTGCCGTGGGTCTGTGCCCTGAAGATTGGTCTGAATCCATATATTATAGCTCTACCTCTACCAAGCCTTGCCTCTATAAGTGCTGGTTTCCTGCTAAGTATATTTTCCCCTATTAGCCACCCGCTCCTAAGTATATCCCTCTCTGGATATGTTACTACCACTACGTAGTCCTCGTTGCTATGTGTAGGTATGATCTCTAGGACGGGCTTGTCTACAAGCATTATATATGCTACTCTGGGCATGCCATATCCTAGGGGGTGGGTGCTGTCTACAAGTGCTTTTAACATAGACCCTGGGCAGAAGAACTGCCTCGTGTCTGTGATCTCCTCTGTGAGATCCCTTATGGGGAGCCCCAGCCCCTTATAGGCTAGCTCGGAAGCTCCTCCCATCATCAATATAGATCCTCCTGCCTCTGCAAATTCCCTCAGCCTCTGGATCCCCTCTTTTCCAAACCCGCTCCTATATTCTGGAGGGTAGGGAGGTAGCTTGAATGGTCTCTTGAGCCTTTTGCTCATCTCCTCCTCTATATTTTCTCCCGTCATCATTGGGAGAGCATCATCTGGGAATATTATTATATCTATTAGCTCGGCCAGCTTTCCACCTCTTATCTCTGCATCCCTCACAATCCTGTATGGGAAGCCATATGTATCAAGAACATATCTTGTCCAACCCTCTTCCATATTGCCTCCGTAATATCTCTGGTAAACCCCGATCCTTAGGTGTCTAACCTCGTAATGCTCGCTGTAGATCGATATGAGATCTTCTGAAACGCTGATGGGCTGCACGCCTATCTCGGCTGATTCTCTCTTCAGAATATTGAAGGTCTTATCATCGCCCTCAACGTAGAAGGCACCTGGTGGGAGGCTGAGTCCCTTTAGATCAACCCCTACTCTGAACCTCCAGACCCTCACACCATTCGTAAGTAGCTTGTTAACAAGCCTATATGAATCGTTTAGCCTGGGATCTATCAGATACCCCTTAGCACTATCTATGGAGACGATTGGTATCGGTGTGGATAGTATCGGCTCTAAATCCGCCTTAAACGGTGTATCAACCTCGTATACATCTACCCCCATGAAATCCGCAACAGTGTCTGTAGCTATATCATACGGCCTTATAGGCCTCCCATCCTTATCTCTCGTAACATCTATATCTGGATAGAAATATCTCTCTAAGAGCCTCTTGGCAAGGGGTCTTCTAGGCTGTGAGAGGGGGACTACAAAGCTGCCCTCAGGATATATTGTTGACCCTATTCTCAGAGGCTCTCTAGACCTGTAGACTCTTATCCCAAGCTTGAGGAGCAGATCAACTAGCTTGAGCTTAGTAAGGGGGTCATGACCGCCTGGAGGAATTATAAATGCGTGGGGAGGCTCCCTAGAGCCCTTCTCAATATTCCTGAGAGCCTTTAGATATGAGTTCCTCAGGAACATATCCTTGTTAGAGGCAACGGCGCTCAGTAGAGCTATTGTAGAGATCAGCTGCTGCCTAACAATATCGCCAAGCCTCCACCAACCCCCCGGCCACGGGTTTGGGTAATTCATATATGGTCTATCCAGCTGCCTCCCCCTACCATATCCCCTGAGCTGGTGGGGGTGAATATATATTGGCGATGCTATCTTAACAGATGCAGACTCAGTCAGGATTCCGACTATATTCATGAAATAAGCTATAGTCTGAAACGCCGAGACGAAGTCAGGAGTGAATGGAGCCCATGTCTCAACACCACTTATACCCTCCATCTCGAGCCTTGTAGCTGCGTATGTTCCTAAAAACTGGGCCTCTCTCCAGGTTATGGGATCCACATCGGGGTATATAGGATCCATCTCTGGCGATATGAAGAACCTAGCACCATAGCTACCCATCTGGTGGTGATCTATATATACCTGTGGACACCAATCGTGATAGGCTATTGTGGCGAAGTACCTGCTCTCAACAAGATTCAGCATATATGCATCCCTATTATTATCATGCCCACAGTAGCTGTGGTATAGCCAGGGTAGGGGAGAGCCCTCATGCTCTGTGCCTAGATACTTGTTATAGTAATCAACAACCATGACCTGCCCATCTGGATTGAACGATGGGAAAAGTATTGTCACAACATTATCCAAGATCCTCAGAATCTCCGGCTCGTTCGAGGACGCGAGTCTATAGAGAAGCTCGACACTCATTTGAGTCCCACCAACTTCAGTCGCATGTATACTATTCGTTATCACCACAACGGCTTTCCCCTCACTCACAAGCCTATCAAGCTCCTCCTTCTCAAGAGGCTTCTCCGGATTAGCCAGCATACACGAGATCTCTCTGATCCTCTCGAGGTTCCCGAGATTCTCAGGCGAAGATATATAGGCAACTATAAAGCTATTGCCCCCAGGAGTCTTACCGAGATCAACTACCTTAACCCTATCACTCTCCGAGGAAACCTTGAAGAAGTACTCAACAATCTTATCCCACCTAGCCAGCTTCCTATCTTCCCCGATCTTAAAGCCGAAGAACTCTTCAGGCCTGGTCACCAGGTATATCACCGCATATAGATAATTATTTTCAATTCTACTTTCAATTCTATAGTAGATCACCCTTAACGCCGTGGGGCCCCATCTGAGGAGAGCTCAACATCATCGCTCTCCGAGGATATCTATATGCCAAGCCCATAAGGGTATCGCCTCATCATCAAATATGATTAGGGATTGGATGCTTATATGCTTAAGCCCAGCATTCCCTCTCTACGCTACACCAAGTATTCATAGATAACTAGAAACATTTAAATCTATTAGTATCCCTGTAACTGCCTTTACCACTACTACGTTCTAGGAAAGGCTTAAAAGTGGTACTTTTCATTGGAGAAGCTTTTCAAGGTTCTTCGTAGAACTGCTGTGCTGGATTGCTATGCTAACGAGCTTGCTAGATCAGCTCTAGGGGAGATTGTAGAATCGCTAAAAGCCATGATTGGCGAGATGGTTAAGTACGCTCTGGAGGCACAATGCTTCTCAGAAGACACTGCACATGGTTTTCTACGAGATGTATAGGGAGCAATATCCATGGATGTCAACAAGGGTTATTAAGGGATCCTATAGAGATGCTGT
>JAVVGE010000136.1:0-6735 GCA_032249255.1 Desulfurococcales archaeon
GTGAGGGGGCTCGGGGAGACCGTTGAGAAGCAGATGGTGGAGAGCCTTGAAATCATCAAACATGAAAGACTATGAACCACCATCTGCTGAGAAACGGTTCGGAGGTGTTGTAGATCTCTTTAGGAGTATTCGTTGGGAGGATCTTGGAGTCCAATTGTTGATCGTCCATGGATCTGTTTTAAGAAGCGATAAGCCCAGGGACATAGATCTTGTTGCTGTTGTAGGCGGGGGTGAGGATGGGGATATGGATGAAGATAGCATTGCTCTGAGGTTGATGGATTTTATTGAGAAGAGGCTTAGGCTAGAGACTGATATCTATATAATTAAAGACCCAGGAGATGTCAACTGCTTTCTACTATGGGAGGCCCTCCGCCACGGCGTTATAGTCTATCAAAGCCCTGCTGGTAGGGAGAAACTTGTTAGAGCTATAAACATATGCTATGACTTCATGTTATCACGAGAAAAGCTAGGATATACCGAGACGCTGGTTAAGCGGGTTATAAGAAATGCTGCATAAGAGGCTCTTAGAATTGATAGCATTACACACAGACCTTCTTGAGAGGATCAGAGGGGAGGAGATCAAGTGGGGTGATATCCTAGAGCTCTATGCAGTACTACATACGCTTCAAATACATGCTCAAGCAGTTATAGATTATCTCCTACATACATGCGCAATCACCGGCATATCATCTGAAACACCTATCAGATGTATAGAAGAGCTAAAGATAAGGGGGATGATCAGATCCGAGGATGCAGAGTTCATGAAAAGGGTTGTGAGGTTCAGAAACATATTAGTACATGAATACACCTCAATTGATATAGAACGCGTAAAGAGAGCCATAGAGACCCAAGGATATATAAGAGCCCTCCAAATCATAAACGAATTGCAAAAGAAACTCGAAAAAAGCGGGTTACTAGATCCCTGAAAGCCCCGCTCTTTAAGGCGGGAGGGGTCAGATTAGCTGCGTTCAGGGATAGGAGGCTGTTACAAGGCAAGCAATAGATCTAAATGCATCTAATCCTTAATTATGTTTGATGATGAGGTGATATTCAGATGTGCTTGATATATTGGTATCCTCGGAGAGCGATGATACTTGAGCTCTCCTCAGATGGGAGCCTCTTTCCGCTGGGCTCTACAGCCACCAATAAACCCATAGAGATCCCAAGATCTCTGTGGAGGAGGTGGAAGTCCCCCGATGCCGCAGGATCAAAACCCTGTGGATCAAGAGGCAAAGCAACCCAAAACAAAAGAAAATCAACACTCAATGACCATCGAGGGACAAGCGGCTACCCTTTCCTAGCCGTTAATTTTTCCACGATCTTTATTGGTGCTAGTTGAGGCTGTCAAGAGGGTGAAGAAAAAGATCTTTCAATTTTATAATAGATCATCTGATCCACGCGATCTCTGTTGATCTTGCTCAGTTCTATTATAGATCATTTTTGCTCTTATTATTAAAACTATTAATATGTTTAAGCAGTATTTAACCTTGTAATTAGTTTTCGGTTTCTTCTGATTAACATATCGCTCGTTAGATTTACAACCCAAGCTCAGCTCGTTAGTGTGGGGTTACATGCTAGTTTCGCTGATGATCTCGTCGAGGCTTTTAACATTCACCAGGTTCTTACACTTGTTCCTCAGCCTACGATCTTCTGTCACGAGGACTAGGTTATGTTTTCTTGCTAGGGCTATGTATGACGCGTCGTAGATAGTGATCCCTATGTTTAGTGCTATGTTAAAAATCTCTTTCTCTAACCCGACTGGATCTAGGGCATACATGTGTCTTACTATATTTATCAATATATCGGCCAACTCAATTGATTTCTCAAACGAGATTATTCTCAGCAGATACGTTTCTTTCCATAACGCATTGAGTGCCTCATATATTGTGAGTCTCTGAATATAGCTTCTTCTAAGAAGATCTAGTCTATTCTCCTTAAAGGCCTTCAATAGCGATGATGCATCAAATAATAGCCCATTCATGGACGAGTCTCTCTATCCTCCCTAATATGCTGAACTATCCTATCAATATCGATCTTCTCGAGAACCTCCTTCATCTCTTCCAACTTCTTTCTGAGGAGTTCCAGCTCTCTACTCTCCACCTCCTCCTCCAGCTTCTTTCTCAGGAACTCAGATATGTTAATACCAAGCCTCCTAGCCCTCTCAACAACCTCCCTCCTAACCTTTGTTGAAACCGTTACATAACTACCTATATCTTACCACCAATAATGACTACCTTAAAAGGAAAATAAGATCGAAATCTTCTACGTGCACATTCACCAAGTTCTAAGAGCTCTAAAAACTAGGTTCCAATACTATTATATATCCATATAGAGCATCTCCACAGCATTCCTTATCCTTCATGAAATTAACACTGACCTCCTCCTTGTCCTAGGGGGCGAGGGTTCCCTTTGGGCGTTCATTTGTTCCCCCATCTATTCGGGTTTACATCTGTCATTTGAGGGGCGGTGAGGGGTCAGAGATCCCCCCGGAGCCTATCATCCCGGACTCCAGGCTCCAAAAACAACATAACTAAAAAGCTAATAAGCATAGCAGTAAAGGCTCTAGCTGGCTCCGAGGTATATTCGAAGATTTCGAGATCTATGAAAGATGAGGACTACGCATGGCAGGCAGTCCTGTATAGAGGGATTCTATATGCCCAGTCAATACTAGACCTCGAAAAGCCGGTATTGATTAGGGTGGATCCTCCGAGGGATAAGAGGGAGAGGCTAAGGGCTCTGCTGGAGGGGAAGAGAGTAACGATCAAGAGGAGAACATACCGTATTGAAGGGCTTCTGAAGGGGGATTAGGGGAGAGAGGATAGCACCCTGGATATACCTGGTGCCTAAGAGATCGATCAGAGCAATAGAAGAGAACTGCAAAGGAAAATACAGGGTGATAAAGATCTAGGCTTCAAAACAGCGGCATAGCAAGCCTCTTAACCCCAGCGGTTGCCCGTGCCTATTGGCACAGGCTGTTACAGGATTATCATGAATTTAAATTCTCTGGTTATCTATGAATGCTTGGTGTAGTATGGAGAGGGGATGCTGGGCTTAAGCATATAAGTATCCAATCTATCCAATCCCTAACCGTATTCGATGATGAGTGATACCCCTATGTGTTTGGCATATAGATATCCTTGGAGAGTGATGATGATGCTTGAGCTCTCGAGCATCTCATAGAATCTAGAAAGCTCTTCAGCATAGCCCTCCTTACCCCTCTTAATTAGAAGCTCCACATATCTCTAATCAGGTGTGAAGTGATCCTCGATAGACCTCTTACCCCTCCCAACAACGAAGCAGAAATCCCTCACACCATATTCATAGAGAACCTCAAAAATACCCTGGAGGATAGGCTTAAGAACAACCCTATCGCGAGACCTCATATAGAGGGGAAACATCTCCTTAGGGATCTCCTTAGTAGCGGGTAAAAGCCTTGTCTCTAGACCTGCAGCGGTAACAACGGCCTTAGAGATCATAAGGCCTACCAACACTATTTACGGCGAAACACTAATAAATCTGAACCTCAAACAGTATCTTAGCCGACCTCTTCATCGCCTTTTGGTAGTGGATGTGCCCTATCTTCCTCTACTAGTCAGGCGAGACCCTTATTGATCTATTAGAGGCATTGAGGCTACTCTGAGAATCTCGCAACACACAGCAGATCGCCTATAAACCTTCACTCCTAATGCCAGGGTGTCGCAACAAGCATAGCGATATCAAATAAATGGGCAAGTCGTCCTCTAGGGCGGGGAGGGGTCATGCTATAGTATCTATCTTCGAGAAGCGTTATAGAATATATGCAGCATAGGGATGGTTGAAACAGAGTGATTGGGAGGCACGATCTATACACGGATGATCTATCTTGCAAAAAAGATCTTAGATATCTAAGCGATGGATATCTATAGGTTGGAAGAGGCAGATTCATGGTCCTTGAAAGGGCTATTATATGTGTATTGCTGATTACTATTTATGGGTTGCTGTTTTGAACATTGTTGATGAGAATGAGTTTAATAGGTGAATAGTGAGTGCTATGCTAACCCTCGAACCTGCTAAAAAAGATCGTATCAATAGGGATTATAACTGGTCACGGGATATTTGGAAAAACTATCGAGGAAAGAATGAGAGATGATCAAGCTCTGGGTAAGGCTAGGGAGTTTATTACGTGTGTTGAGAAAATATTCTATAATAATGATCTAGCTATTCTCTTCGGCACATATTCAAGGGGTTTCAATGAGCGGAGCGGAATAGATATTCTAATAATGGTAAGCAATGGGCTGCCGGGAAAACCGGTGGAGAGAATAGATATTGTGATGCCTTGCATACTGGCTATAAAACTCCGATAGAACCTTATAATAATCTCAAGAGAGGAATATAGGAAGCTGAGGAAGGAGAGAAATCATACTATAATAGAGTGCTTAATTCCATAGAGAGATATTTTACGCGGGAGGCAAGGAGAACTCGAATTAATATATGAAGAAGATGGAGAGTGGAATGCACATATATTAGCAGAGGTTTGTGAGAGGTATTCAGAGAATATAGGAGAGGCTGTGTAGGCTTTCAATTCCTTAGTAGATCGTCGCGTGGGGTGAGCTGATTATTATTTATCCTGGCTCAATGAGTCTTCCAATTTGTGACTGAGGCATGCATCACTAGTGAGGATTCCTGTTTTAACATGTTAACGCGGCAAGGCATACTTGTTCTATATAGATCTCAAGCCAGATTAGGCATATTGCTATTGATAGAGAGGTTTACATAGAGCGTTTCAGGCTGGTGAGGCATTTCGCTCTTAGCTATGCTGGTTAACTCATTAAAGCACTACTCAATAGAGATATCTCTTAAGAAGATGGTGAAAAACTGACTAGGCAGATACTACAGCTTTGATACAGGATGTGAATTCCTCGTTCACAGGTTTCTTCGGTGCACTATTTAATGCATCGATTGGTTGAGCGTGTGGTGTCTCCACAGAGTCCAATATATACAATACATATTATATCAAGTATATATTAAGAGTAATACGATCACAGACCGATCTGCAGTCTTTCTATTCAAAATATATGGTCAGTATGCTTCTAAGATCCCGGATCAAGCATTGGATCTTGTTACCAATAAAGATCGCCGAATCATCTACTAAGAGGTGCATAGAGCCATTAACCATACTATCGCTCAAGCAATATGCAAGGATATGGATATTAGGTAGCATAAGTACTCCATGTTGTTGTTAACTCTGACATGGATGTAGAGGGATTTCTATGTTTTCCATTGAGGAGCCCGGTACCCCGGCCCAAATAACCCTGATCTTGGTGATACTGGTTAATATCTGATCCGGGATCACTGGCCCCTGTGGTATAGTTCTAGAATATCTCGATCTCCGGATCATCTTCTTCCCAGTATTACTCTGGATATATTGTATATTATTTATATGCGTTATAGATGTTGAACAGCGCTTAAGGCATGGCCATGGCCAATTGGATCTTTGGATCTTCTGTTGATCCTCGGGATCTCGCTGCCACGTAGATCTTTGGTTAAAATTTACCTGGTTTTGTTAAGTGCTAGTTAACAACACCATTAGCACCGCTAGATCTTTTATGAACGATCCAGATCCTTCGAGATCTCCGGCGATCCGAGAATCTTATGATGATCAATAAGATCTACTGAATCATTATACAAAACACAATCCCCTAGTGATCAAAATGAATCATCAAAGACGAATCTCCATACATAATAATAAGTACTATTTTAACATATTATGTAGAATCAAAGCAAGCCCTCATCAACACAATGATCATGGATAAAGTTAGCTAGAGAAGGTTTAAAAGATGCTAAGAAAAATCCCGCTTACGAACTAGTACTCAAGAAAGTAGCCTATGAGATTGCTAGAAATTGAGTAAATAGTCTGAGAAAGCTTAAATCATTCAGGAAGACGCTCATAGATGGTGAGATAGTATAGACAAGACCCGGATCCCTTAGACACTGTTTTGTGTCTCCAAGATCTGGGGCAGGCATTAGATGTTGAGATATGCTCGCTATTTAGAGAAGACCTTGAAGAGGCTAAACAAGGTTCTTTCCTTTGGAGAGCTTCATGGCTTCTAGATTCTTTCAAGTATCAAAGCCTGGTTATACTGAGAAGGGATTAGCCTGTTCATATGCTAGGTGATGAGAGCTTCAGATGTTTAAACTCCTCGTCACAATTGATGCCGAAATTCCATGGAGAGTTCGATGTATTTCTACGTTTCTATATATAGCTAATGCTATGAGCCCTGCCATTAAGAGGTCCTCATTCACGCAGATAGGCTAGCACTCGAGGGATTGATGCATCGATTGATGCACTGGGCTTAAGGTGCTTAAAAATATCTCGCCTGATGTTGCAATGCTATTCAAACTATCGGATCATCTATCCCTTTGCTGATGGCTGGGCTATACCAACAAGCTTTCCAGCCCTCCTCGCAAGGCTGTACTACCAGGGTGTCGGACTCCTCTCAGAGAGCTTAAGGTCAACAGCAACCCAAATCCTGGAACTCTACGGTGAACCACCAGGACTGGGGAGCGTTTCCCCACTAACGGTATTTCCGTTAGTGGGGTTAGGCCTAGGCTCGGGTTCATTGGCTTCACCCGAGCTGCATGGGTGCCCGTCGAGCCCAACGCCACGGGCCTCCCATCTGAGGAGAGCTCAGGCATCATCACTCTCCGAGGATATCTATATGCAAAGCACATAGGGGTATCGCCTCATCATCTAAT
>JAVVGE010000137.1:0-6602 GCA_032249255.1 Desulfurococcales archaeon
GTTAATCGAGGTGGTAAATATCATGTAGGCACGTTCCTTCACCAGCGAGTATGACTTGTGAGATGTTTTCATCAGGCCTTTTGAGTCTTAAAAGAGTCTCATAAGCCGCTTGTCCCCCGATGGTTGTTGATTATCGCTGATATTCTTTTGTTTTGGATTGCCTTGCTTCTTGATCCACAGGGTTTTGATCCTGTGGATCGAGGGACTTCCACCTCCCCCAAAGAGATCTTGGGATCTCTATGGGCTCATTGGTGGCTATTGAGCCCAGCGGAATGGGGCTCCCATCTACCCTTAGATCCCGAGGCTCTATTGGGGCAGAGCCCCCATCTAGAGCCTCGGTCTCGGGTGCTCCAAAGGTCATCGCTTCCTAAGGTCTCTCCACACCAAGATCTAGCAGAGATATCACCTCATTATCAATACAATTATGGATTGGGTTCTCATAAGCTTAAGCCCAGACAACAAACGAATATAAAAGCATTCCTACTACCATGAAAAGGATACAGCCCTGGGAGTGTTAATAATAACTCCAAAGATTGCTGGTATACGGGATCTCTTTTTAATAAGGTGTCTAGACCACTATAATGGGGTGAAGCTTGGCAGAGGTCGTGCCTCCTGAGTTGGAGCAGTATGCTGTTAAGCTCCAGCAGTTAAGGGCTAGACTTGGACAGGTTCAGGCTGAAAAGGGTGTTGTGCAGGCTGAGTTGAGGGAGGTTGAGAGGGCTCTGGAGCTATTGAAAGGCGCTTCTCCAGATGCTCTGGTGTTTAAGAGTGCTGGTCATCTAATGGTTCGGGTTTCTAGGGATGATGCTGAGAAGGAGTTGAGTGATAGGAAGGATATTCTCGAGCTTAGGTTAAAGGCCTTAGAGAGGCAGGAGTCGAGTTTAAATAGCGAGATCAAGGATCTCGAGGCAAGGATTAATGAGATTATGGGAAGATATTATGGTAGAAAGAGCGGCGGAGGATAGAGAGAGCAATAGAGATCTGTGGGAGAACATCGCCCTGGTGATAGGGGATAGAATCGAGAAAGAGGTTGTGAAAAGACTTGGGAGAGGAGTACAGTATGTAGTAGCTATAAGCATAGGAAGAGGCTCGGAGACCCTGGATCTGGGAATAGATCTACAGCTCTTCTCAACACATATACCTAGAGAGAAGCTCCTCGAAGCCGCTGATGAGGTGATAGAGGCTGGATTTAGAGAAGCTGAGAATTACATTGAGAAGAGTGGGAGAAGAGATCAGAGAGCTATCAAGGGGGAGAAGGGTAGCGATATCATCGCACCCCTCAGCTGATCTAGATTCAATATCATCCGCCCTAGCAATATCACTCATGGTAAAGAAACACTCTAATACCCCAGCATGTATCATATCTAGCACCGGGTTCGACGCATTAGCGAGAAAGGTCTATGAGGAAGCCCTTTTAAATGGCTACATAGAGGAGTGCTCTCCAAATCCCCAAAGAGAGTGGATCCTAGTAGTTCTTGATACACACTGTGGAAGGACATCGGCCGAGTGCTCTTTCTTCAGCACAGTATATGTAATAGATCACCACATAGCCCCCGGGGGAGGGCCGGTATATCCAGGGGTGATAGAGGCTGAGGCGTCATCGACCACAGAGCTATGTACATTAATGCTTGAAGAAACCTCTACAGGGATCCCAACGCCCCAGCTTTCCAACACGATCATGGCTGGGATCCTATATGATACTAGAGGCCTGGTCCTCGCATCGATCGCTGCTATAGAAGCTACTAGATATCTCATGAAATGGGGAGCCAGAATTAGTGATGCCCTACAGATTATCAGAAGATCCCCTGGTATAGATGAGAGGATAGCTAGGTTGAAGGCTATGTCAAGGGTAAAGATCTACAGGGCTAGAAATATATTACTATGTATAACTCGTGTAGGCGCTTATGAAGCATCCGCCGCCCAGATCCTCATGGGAGGCGGGTGTGACATTACAATCGTTATCTCAGAGAAGGACGAGACCAGGGTTGTGGTTAGATGCTCTGAAGACCTATGCAGGGATAAGGGATTGGGAGAGCTGATATTAGAGGATCTAGTGAAGATCTACGGAGGAGGCTGGGGAGGTCATAGGCTTGCTGCTGTTGCATCTATAAGAGCCCCTTATGAGGAGCTTTTAGAAAGTATACCCCGGCTACTCGGTGATAGGCTCGGTATAGTGTTCAATCCTATAGAGACTTAATAAGCGCAATAATTTAATTTAATGAAATAATATATTCTTCCGAACATATGTTCAGTGGTGGGTCTATGCAGAGAACCCTTCAAATACCCGAGATAAGGATCCTCGATAGGGTTGTGGTAGATCCTAGCAGGGCAGCTGTGATAGTAGTTGATATGCAGAACGATTTTGCACATCCAAGGGGAAAACTATTCGTGCCAGAAGCCCCCAAAACAATACCAAATATTTTAAGGCTAGTGGATAGGGCGAGGAAACACGGTGTTCCAGTTATATATACTCAGGATTGGCATATGAAAGACGATCCCGAGTTCAGGATCTGGGGTGAACACGCGGTTGGGGGTACGTGGGGAGCCGAGATTGTTGATGAGTTGAAGCCCCGTGAGGGGGATATAGTGATTAGAAAGCTCAGGTATGACGCATTCTACGGGACAGATCTAGATCACATATTATCCAGGGTTCTCAGAAGGGAAACCCTCATAGTGACTGGCACCGTAGCAAATATATGTGTGCTCCACACAGCTGGCAGCGCGGCCCTCAGATGGTTCGATGTGGTGGTGCCGATCGACGGTATTTCTGCGCTCACGGAGTTCGATCTATATGCATCACTTAGACAAATAGACTTCCTCTATAAAGGCAAAATCGTTAGAAGCGTTGACGGCATAGCCTTCTCACAGCCCTAGGATGAATCTGCTTCCCCTCTACCTAATTCTCTATCTTCTATGGTGGTGCTCACGGGCTATAGAGCTCCGCACCATGTGACAGGCTTCTGGATCCCTATAAAGGATAGAGATCCTTATCTAACAGGCTCTCTCGGCGTCGGGGTATTGCTGGAGCCTGGGATGATAGCTTCTGAGAATCCTCTTGGTGGATGCATAGTGGAGGTTAACGAGATCTGCTTGGATCGGGGTCCTGTAGAGATTATTATGAGAGAGAGGAGAGCCGCTAATAGCCTCCATATAAAATCCTCGATACCCCCTGGTGTGGGGGGTGCTGTGAGCGCCTTTGCCTCGCTATCACTATCCTGTGAGGCCCTGAGGCTTGAGGGAAGGTGGTGCGGATCTAATGAGGATCTTCTCGAAGCATCTAGAATAGCCCACAAGGCCGAGGTTCTTGCCTTAACAGGGTTGGGGGATGTGATAGCTATGATCACTGGTGGAGGGCTCGTTATAAGGCTAAGAGCTGGGGCTCCCGGTATTGGTTATGCTGTCAAGATAGAAGATCCTGCACTAAGATCTGCTGAATTCACGCTGGCCCAGATCGATAGGCAAGTCACCACACCAGATATTCTAAGGAATCTGTGGGACAGGATCTATATATATGGTAGAGAGGCGTATAGACAGTTCGAAAGGGATCCTGGTCTAGAGAATTTCATGGAGATCTCCCATAGATTCTCCCAGGAAGTAGGCTTCCTAGATAGAGATCTAGAGAGCTCCTTAGAAACCAATCTATCGCACTACAAGAAAAAAGGTTATCTACTAGGTTACTATATAAAGAAATCTATCCTAGTTATAGCCCATGAGAGGGGTTTAGGCAATGAGATAGCGTCAGCGATTAATAAAACAGTTAAAAGGGTCTTTGGTCTATATAGAGCGGCCTATAGAGGCTTCGAGGCTGTGAAGGATGTCATGGATACCTCATGATCATCCTAGGAGGGAGTCACTCCTTATAAGGGAGAGACTCGTTGATGGATTTAAAAGGGGTATAGTGGTTCCCCAAGGACTTATAGCCCATGGGAGAGGCGAGTGCTTTGACTATCTAATAGGCGAGAGAACCATAGAGCCTGCAAGGAGAGCTATAGAGGCCTCGGCCGCAGCCCTATTACTCGCTAAAAGGCCTGTAATAAGTGTTAACGGTAACACTGCAGCCCTAGTAGCCAAGGATCTAGTTAGGCTCTCAAAGGAGTTGAAAGCACTTCTAGAGGTGAATCTATTCCATAGAACCAGGGAAAGGGCTGAGAAGATAGCGAGAGAACTCCTCGAACTAGGGGCTGAAAGGGTTCTCGGAGTTGACGACGTTGTTGAGGGTATACCGTGGCTGAGTAGTGAGAGGAGATGGGTCAGTATAGAGGGGATACTGCAGGCAGATATTGTGTTTGTAGCGCTAGAGGACGGTGATAGGGCCGAAGCGCTTAAGAAGATGGGTAAAAGAGTGATAGCTATAGATCTAAATCCCCTCTCAAGGACAGCGAGAGCCGCAGACATAACTATAGTAGATAATGTGGTTAGAGCAGTACCTCTACTTATAGAAGAGATTAGAAGGCTCAGAGGTAAGAGAAGAGAGGAACTTGAAGAAATACTTAGGAACTACAACAACGAAGAGATCCTATCACAGGTTCTACAGCATATAAGGAAGAGGCTGGAAAAGATCTCTAAAGAGATATTCCCAGAACTCTAATTTAGGCTAAGGTCCTGAAAGAGTTTGAGAAGCAGCTATGACCCCTTCCCGCCCTGAAAGGCAGGGTTTCAGTTGTAATGATATGAGCAAGATCAACCTGTCCGGAAGGGGTAACGCTCGAGATCCCGGCATAGAAGCCCCGCCCCTTTAGGGCAGGGAGAGCGTCATCGCCCTCCCCTTCATGAATAAGTTTTCTGTGCCGGGGTCTTGGGCGTTACATTGGGTATCTATTATAAAGGTTGGCTACCCAAAGAGCATTGCCCAGGAGAATGGGGATTTTTAACAACGTGCATATATGGACATACAGATACCTCCTGAAGAGAATAGAAGATGTTGCTGAGGAACACGGAGTTAGAACGATCTTCGTAGATGAGAGGGGCTCATCACCAAAATACCCAGTACATAGAACCAACAAGTGTGGAAGGAGGATCAAGAGAGGATTATTCAAGTGCACAAAAATAAGCAAAATATTCAACGCAGATCTAGTGGGAGCATACAACATACCCATAACCTCTAGTCCCGGTGAGCCAGCCAATGTGGGCTCCGGCTGGCTGGGCTATTCTCTTACAACTGAAAGCCTCGCTTTTTAATGATTATTAGCTTTTTAGTTATGTTGTTTTTGGAGCCTGGAACCCGAGATGATAGGCTCCTGGGGGATCTCTGGCCACCCCGACTGCCCCCCAGATGACAGATGTAAACCCGAATAGATGGGGGGAACCGATGAACCGCCCAGAGGGGAACCCCCGCCCTTCAGGGCGGGAAGGAGGTCAGATGGCTCTCTCAGGCTTATCAGCCATAGGCTTCGCATACTCGACAACACCTGTGGATATAATGATCTGGGGAACTATGCTCAACTTCTTCAACCTAGGGGCTTGGGGTATTATCTATGCATACACACCAGAGCTGTTTAGAGAAGGGTATAGGGCTATAGGCGTCGGATCCTCAGGATCTATCGCAAGGATCGGGATGATAATAGGCCCCATGATCCCAGCTATTCAGTCCTTCGAAACAGCTCTTGCTATATATTCAGCAACATGGATTTTGGGATCCCTCGCCGTCCTAGCAGCTCCTGAAACAAGACCTAGAGAGGCAGTTGCTAGAGCTGCATAACCCGAGCCGCCTATATTCGAGAATCCCTACAGCTCGTGTATCAGGCTCTCAGCTATAGGTGTGTTTGAATATAAGCTCCAACCATATATTATAAAAGTGGTGCCGTGGTAGTATAGCCCGGTCAGCCCTGCGCCGAGAGTATGCGGGCCTCTAGAGCCCGTGACCCGGGTTCAAATCCCGGCCGTGGCACCAAAGATCTTTACAGCTAAAGATCCTAGTTTATAAGTAAGAGATCCTCGGGATCTAACTTGTATACATGGGATCGTAGATCTTTACATGGGCTGTTTACTGATCCCCGGGATCTCTGATGATCTACTATAGAATTGAAAGAGATTGACTCAACACTGATCTGAGCTTAGACTCTAATGCTCTAACCTTAATATGCATGGAGTTTAAGGAACTACTTTAAGCCACGGTATTCGTTTAAAGTCCTCATCAAAGGTGAGAATGGTGTCTACGAATAATGCTTACAACTGAAAGCCTCGCCCTTCAGGGCGGGGATGGAGATTTATAAGCCTGTATCCTCTACTAATTTCGATGATAATTACGATGAGTGTGAGTCTCGGGGGCCAACCTCTAGAAAACCTATGCCTCCGAGGCGGTGATAAAATCCATATCCCCGAGTCCCTCGAAGAGAAATAAGGGTAATGGGCCGGAGACCCTAGCAAAAAGATCTTATATAGAATTGAAAGGGGAGGAGGTCAGACGTCAGTGCTACTTGTGCATCGTTAGGAAGAAGTTTAAAGCTCTGAATTATTTGAATATACTCGTCGTGGTTGAGATAATCGCCTACTATTTCGATGTTCAAGTCTTCTAGGAAGGAATTTATCGCATCTATTACCTCTCTCGAGATCTACTTAGAGCTCTTAAAGGGAATAACGATTCTATCATCTTAATTATAGCC
>JAVVGE010000138.1:0-6576 GCA_032249255.1 Desulfurococcales archaeon
CCACACCAATTAATCTCTCAACATCCTCCTCCCTAAACCTCCACCTACCCCCTGGAGTAAGAACAGGCTTTATGTAACCCCTCCTAACATAACCCCTTAAAGTAGTATAGCTAATACCAAGCATCCCACAAACCTCCTTCGGTCTAAGCAACTCCACCCCCAAATAAAGGAGTTAATACCAACCCTTATAAACTTCTATGAAACCCAAAACAGTTTCTTGAGGCTTTAATAAGCCTTATATGATTCGAAAGCCTGTAGAATTATGACATAAATGGCTCTTGAAATCAAGATCCTAGTGAGTTATATGCCAAGAAGGAAGATGATCTAATATAGATTAGAAGAGATACCCAAAGCTTCAAACATAGTAGCTACTATAGCTCTCTACACCCTTCGACAATCCCTCTATCTGGAACTAGATATCTCGAGAATTTAAAACAACAGAAGAACCACCTTCAGGAGAACTAAGATATATGCTTCAACCTACTAGCTTAATTAATATAGTTACGTTGCTTAGTTTTTCCTTCTCTCTGCTTACTTATGGCTGATCCTCTTCTCCACGAGGCTGAAACCCTGAGATCATTGGAGGGTTTTCTGAGGATGTTATATCACATGATAATATGTTTCCCATACATAAGCCTAATATATCTATCCGATGAGCTGATCCTAAGCCTTTAAAGCCTATAAATGATACTCTAAAGAGGCGATGTTAGCCTTTTTATTCAGCATTGAATGTTTGTCTTACCATATTTTCTGATTGCCTCAATAGCTTTTTCAATGTCCTTGATCTCCATATATAGTCTCTGATGAAGAGACATCTTACCTCCCATAGGGTTTTGCTGCTCTCTGAGGATCTCTATAAACCTTCTGTTCCTATTGCATTTAATATCTATTTTCTGATCCTCTATTGGGAACTTCACCAGTAACCCCGAACCCTGTATGCCTCTATCTGTTATCATATAATCCATAATTGGCTGGATCACGGAGATGTTTTTGCCCCTCATATATACCTTATTGATCGCTAACGGTACTAGGAAGAATATCTCGAACATTGCTAGATTCCCTAAGAGCCTAACTATAGGATCGCTGGAGTTTATGTAGTGAGGAGTTACATAGATCTGGTATATATAGTACAGGGCAAAGACTATTGGCAAAGATATGAGTGGCATCATCGTGAACTTCATCTGCTCCCTTATCTCATCGTTTAAGGTTCTATCAGTCTGCATTATTTCTAGAGACTTTCTAGGATCTACCCTTATGATCTGCCTACCAGACCTAACATACTGAGCATCCTCGCTAGACACAGAGAGACGCATTCTCCTAATATTTATGATCATAATAATAGCCATGTATGTGATAAAGAAAAGGGTGATTATAATCCAATATACTTCCCCAGGGAGAAATGTTAATGCTAGAGCGTAGAGAAGAACCAAGATCTGGGAAACCACGATCGATGGCACTCTCCTCACTAGCCACACCTGCTATATATAGTATTATACAGCCTATATAGCTGGTAGTATTATATCTATCCTGTGGATCTATAGCAAAAGCTTCCTATATTTAGACGGGTTTTCACCTCTAGTTTTCGATCGTCGCCTCTTCCAGCTAGGATCGATAGCTTGCATTATTATCGTTTAAGTCGTCTTTACGGCATCTAAATCTAATGCTTAAGGATACATAATAAAGAGAGTAGCTCTGGAGCTTGAACTCCTAAGCGTCACTACCTATAACCCGGTAGTGCCTTCTTCACGTAACTCTCTGGCTTAAACTCCTTGTAGCCGACTTAATCGAGGATCGCTGCTGGGAAACATCTTTGTACAAGCCAGATCCTTCTCACCTTAGCGCGGGCACCGCGCTAGAAAAAGGTTCTTATGCTCTGCTTTTTCATTTAAGTCCCAACAAGATCTAGGAGTTCTTTTGGTACGAGCCCTTTATCTAGGAGGTATTTCTTCTCATGCTTCTCATATCTATATATAACATCGGCTCGATCTCCCCTGAAGTCCCAGGGGGCGCAGAGAACCAGATCCCCTGGCGATATCCAGATCCTTTTTCTAAACTTACCAGGGATCCTTGCCACTCTCTCAACGTTATCTGTGCAGACCACCTTTATCCATTCAGCGCCCATTGCCCCTGTAACGACGCATATCACCTGGCCCTCTCCCGGTAATGGTATCTCCTTTGGAGCCTCTTCCTGCTTCTTTTTAACCAATCGATTCACCTAAGAATAGGTTAGCTATAAGAGCTTATAACACGCTATCCGCTCTCAGATCTTCTCGCTATGACTGTGTTTATCTGCACAGTGTCTTCATTAACAGTGTTTCCTCTTATAAATTTTCTTCTTCTTAGTCCATCCTCTGTTGGGTGGAATCCTGGTGGGCCGCTTAGAAGAACATATTTTTTAACAGGCCCCGATATATATGGGATCATTGGTGCCCCTGCTTTATCACTTCCACCTGTTATTATTAATCTATAGCCTGGTAACCCCACTATGGATCCGTCTATTGCATCGCCTATTCTGAGGCCATATAGCTTTGAGCTCTTCTCAGGGGATAGTGCGATCTGGAAGCTAGGGGCTCTCATAACCTCTGCTAGAGCTCTCTCGGCGCCGAGCTTCTCCCTCATAAAACCTTCGGGAAGCCTTATCTCTCCCTCAGGTATCTTGTCATCTGTGACTATCTGTGCCGTTATCTTAACCCTTGATCCGTCCTGTTTTTTAAGCCTGATTGATATGACACCAAGCTGCGGGTCCAGGATCTTCTTGAGGGTCGGTGATATCCTGGCCTTGGGAAGGGTCTTCTGGGTCTTCTCATCCTCACCATAGGCTAGGCTCGAGTCTGCTACAGCTATGACCTTAACCCTCTTTGGCATCTTCACACCGGGATCTGAGATCACGACCTTGATCTCAGGCATACTCTATCCACTACTATGCATAGACGCGACGAACCTTATAACGGTATCGCTCCTCATCTCTCGATCAAGGGCCTGATCCTATCGAGGATCGCTTGATATAGACTATCCCTATTCCCTAGGCTAACATGGTATAGGTTATAGCCCCAGCCAGAAGCCCTGATCCTATCGGAGATCTCGTTAACAAGCCTTAGATGAACCACAAATAAACCCGGCTTTGGTGATTCTATAGCCCTATATATAATCCTCCTACAACTATCTACACTAAGTTCCATAGGGCCTATCTCATCTATAGCTATAAGATCCGCGTTATCCAAGGATCTCTGCGTCTCCCCCATAACCCTTTCAACATCATCCTCAATAACACAGTATCTACCAATCCTAGCCCCCTTACACGGACCCTGAAGCTTCTCAAGACTGAGAGCCAGCCAGCCCGAAACACCGCTCGAAAGATCTATAATCCTGAAGCCAGCCCTCCTACCCATCTCCCTAACCTCAGGACACACAAAACCAGCAACCCTGTATCGCATCACCACAAGGCTATCCAGGATCTTTGTGAAAAGAGTCGTTTTCCCAACACCTGGGCCCCCTGTAATTAGGATCTTTGACATGGATAACCACCATTAGATCTCATCCGGGCTAAGAGCGTGGCAGGGATTCGAACTGGGACACCTGGCGTACCAAGCATAATGATACAAATGAGATCCCGCTTCCACACATCCCACTTGTCCCCCGGATGGTTATTGATTGTTATTGATATTCTTTTGTGATATTCATTTGTTTTGGATTGCCATGCTTCTTGACCCACAGGGTTTTTAGCCCTGTGGCATCGGGGGACCTCCACCTCCCCCACAGGGATATGGGTATCCCTGTGGATTCATAGGTGGTTGTGGAGCCCAGCAGCATGGGGCTCCTATCTACCCTTGGATCCCGAGGCTCTATTGGGGCAGAGCCTCCATCTAGAGCCTCGGTCTCGGATGCTCCAAAGGTCATCGCTTCCCGAGGTCTCTCTACGCCCAGATCTAGCAGAGATATCACCTCATCATCAAAATAGATAGGGATTAGATACTTATAAGCTTAAGCCCAGACAACAAACGAATATAAAAGCATTCCCACTACCATGAAAAAGGATACAGCCCCACACTTATTGAAAGAGTAGAACCCCTCATAGCCAGAGCCCATAGAGTCCCTCCAAACATGCTCAGGTCTTGAAAAGCTAATAAAAACTATCTGCATCCTGAGGGGCGAGGCTTTTAATTCACTGGTAGCTAGTGCTTAACTGAGGGGTGTTTCGGTTTTCATAATCATTTGTAGTGCTCTGATGCTTATAAACCTCAGAGATATATACTTATTGGTGACCCCGGGTTTCCGAGACCCGTAGGGCTATGAGCCATCAGGCGACTGGTGGGGAGCTTCTGCGGTGAGGAGGCTCGGGGAGACCGTTGAGAAGCAGATGGTGGAGAGTCTTGAAATCATCGAACATAAAAGACGATGAACCACCATCTGCTGAGAAACGGTATAGGAAGCTGTCTGCTACGGATACGATTAAGGTTCAGTATGTTTTGTTTAGAGATCTTGTAGATGATATCCCATCGACTACCTACGCTACTCACGGTCTTTACATGTACCCTGCTAAGTTTATTCCACAGGTGGTTAGATGTGTTATTAAGAAATACACGCATGATGGAGATCGGATCTTTGATCCTTTCGCAGGCTACGGGACGGTTGCGATAGAAGCTTCTCTAACTGGGAGGAACTGTATTCTATGGGATTTAAACCCAATACTACACCTCCTCGTAAGAGCCTCCCTATACACGGATCCCCTGTCGTTAAGCGATTTCCACGTGGATTTTGACTGCGATAAGCCGTTTCATCCTCGATGGGGTAACATATTGTACTGGCATCCACCTGAGTTCTACAAAGTGCTGTCTAGGGCTTGGGGCTACTGGCGTAGGGAGGTTAGCTGGAAACTTAAACCTCTCCTTGCAATCCC
Source organism: Desulfurococcales archaeon (assembly GCA_032249255.1). Classification (GTDB taxonomy): domain Archaea; phylum Thermoproteota; class Thermoprotei_A; order Sulfolobales; family AG1; genus AG1. The sequence continues at coordinate 4,898 of JAVVGE010000138.1, forward strand.
CCTCTTGAAGGTTACACGTTACTTTAGCTATTCTGATGAGAAGATATCGAAGCTCTACAGGTCGAGGTATGCTGAGGAGAAGGTGAGAAAGCTCCTAGCCTCTAACTGGAAGGCTGAGATGCAGAGGATGTACTGGGAGTATGCGAAGGATATAGTGGAGAAGGTGAGGGAGTACCAGAGCTACAAGCCGAAACAGATAGAATGTGAGGTTAGGGCGAGCGATGAAGCATTCTTCACGGAGAGCCGTGTTATAGTAGACTCTATCAGGGACAGGCTTGAGAGGGAGGTTGATATCATATTAACATCGCCTCCCTACATGCAAGCCCAGGAGTACATAAGGAGTTTCAAGCTCGAACTAGCCTGGCTAGGATTCTCGGGGAACTTCATATCAAAGCTGGCAAACCACGAGATACCCTATAACGGTGTAGGCGAGGGAGCTATATCCAGTAAGACCTATGAGGTTTTCAAGAGGGAGGTGGAAAAACTAGGTCACGGGAAGCTACTAGAACTATATATATCGTATTTCAACTCAATAGCATTATTCCTAGACAATAACCATGGAAGGGTGAGAGATACCATAGCCATCTTCGTAGGCCCAGTTAAAGTGAGGGGCATACGCATACCGATAGATACCATTATAAAGGAGCACCTAGAACATCTTGGTTGGAGACATGAGGTAACACTAATTGACACAATAGTAACTAGAAGGCTCTTCAAAACAGAGGTCAACCCTGCAACCGGTTTAAAGGATGAGAGAACACCAACAGAACATCTGTTAGTGATGAGGCGTAGATCTTGAATACTAGTTCCACTCCTAGCAGATCCTACAACTATGTGATATTAGAGTTTGGCAAACCTCGCCCTTTAGGGCGGGGTATGTATGTGTTTTTAAGCTTTCTAGGTAGATATCTATGGCTGTGATGAGGTGTATGGTTTTGAGGGTTTGGGGGTTGATGCCTCGGATGGGCACCCCGTTAGCGTGCCCCGATGTCCCTAGGGGGGAGACCCCGAAGCGTACCCCCAGCCCGATGATCTTGGGGATAGAGCCAATAAACCCCCACCAGAGGGCTAACACCCGAGACCCCAGCATAAATGAGATGATCTACTATAGAATTGAAAGGGGAGGGGTCATAAAGTCTTCACGGGTATTGTTAAAAGGATGTCCCTGAAAGCAACATTTTAGGTAAGGTAACTTCACTATGGTACTATCTAACAAGAGTGTTCCATCAATCTATGGGGCCTAGAGTTGGTGGGTTTGCTGAGGAGCTCATAGCATATTTGGTAGGTAGTGGAGGTAAGTATAAGGTTATCGGACGCAATATAACTTTAGGGAAGGCTTTAAGGGAATTAGTAGGTGTGAGCGTTGAGCGTAGGAGTATGATAGACTTTGTTTTCAGAGGTAACGATAGTGTAGCTCTGGTAGAACTTAGAATGAGCGAGCATACAGGCGGGCGTACAGGCCAGGAGCCCCTTTTAGATAAAATAGACTACATTCTAGGAGTTCTTGAAGATGAAAGGGTAAGATTAAGGCAAATGTTGATAGATAAGGGTATACGTGAGCTAAGCCTCTCGATAGCAATACTGTTTAGTGAAAGCCACGAGCTCCTAACCAAGGAGAATGTTAATAGGGGGAGGTTAACATCGCTGATAAGTTATATAATGGATGAAAGACATGTAGG
>JAVVGE010000139.1:0-6478 GCA_032249255.1 Desulfurococcales archaeon
TAAACATCGGCTTGAAATACCTCTCCTCAGGTGGGAGGCCCGTGGCGTTTGGCTCGATGGGCACCCATGAGGCTCGGGCGAAGTCGATGATCCAGAGCCTAGGTGCAACCCCGCTAGTGGAGATACAAGTATTTGAAAAACCATCAAATACCGTTAGTGGGAAAAGCTTACACCAAGCACGTAGGATTTTCAATCCCTAGACAGGTTTTCCATTATATTATAAAACCTAACAATTCTATAGCTGATCATCCCCCTCTGGACAGGTCCTACATGGAGGCCTGACGATCTACTTCATATATTCCTGGCTATTGCCTTCTATAGCACAGAAATGTAATTACATTGAATAAAAGATACAGTTTCTCAGTAGATGGTGGTTCGCTGCCTTCTTGTTTATTGATATTGGGCTTTCCACCATCTACTTCTCAACGATCTCCCAGACCCCTTCACCGCGGTGGCTCCCAACCTCTTGCCAGGTATTCATTGCCCTTGCGGGTCTCGGAAACCTGGGGTCACCAATACGTCAAAGATATAGGGATTAAATATAAGCAGTATCACCATACCTCATAGTATTAAGGGGGCTTAGATATCAATGAATGCGAACGCTACAAATGATTAAGAAGACTGAAACAGCCCATAAACAACTACGAGCAACCAATTCATGAATACATTCTAGAACAGCAGATGCCTCCATAATTCCTCAAACCCATAGCCATAGATAACCCGAATAACGGTCCTCTAATCCTTCCGCTTGTCCCCCACTTAAATTACCTCACACACCTCTATCTTTCCTTGTTTTTTCTAATTATTTTTTCTAATTATATAGTCCTGACCATAGTCTGATCGTTACTTAGCGCCAGCTTATTCTTTTCAACATATATGAGCAATCTCCTATCATCGTCTTTCAAGGATCATCAGAATATTCTTAATGCTCCTTATATAGGCTGAAGATCCCGTTCAAAGCTGGTCCAGGACTAGACTATATCTTCTGATGAGCTCTATGTCAGTCGGCCCAGGACTAACCCTCATACCTATTAAAGGGCTAACATCCCTTCAGCATCTTGTAAAGCATCCCTTTCAGCTCTATAGCTCCTCAGCCAGCCTTTTTGTCCCCATAAATTTATGGGGACAAAGACAATGGCTCCAAAAGAAACCCCAAAACTCAAAGATCCTCAGGATCAAGCTAGATCTTTTTCAAGCCTCAGTTGATTTTTGGCTAGGCATTTTACGTTCCTTATCTTTTTATTTCCTCTTATGTCTATGAGGTGACAACAGGGCAAGCCTCGCCCTAAAGGGCGAGGTTTTTAAGGCTTCTATGCTCTATAATGCATAGGAGCCGGGTCTCAATGGGCAGAAGTGCTAGAAGAATGTCCAGCGGGGGGATCCCCGAGGTATGTCCACTAGAGACCCCGACCCCCTTATGACCTTCAAAAAAGATAGAGAAAAGGAAAAAGAGCAAGCGGAGAACCAATAGAGTAGCTCTATTCCCCAATTAGATATGAGGAGGCATTATTTGATATAGGCTTGGCATGTTCTAGTCTGTGGAACGAGCTTAACTATGAGAAGAGACATGCTTTCTTCAACAGAGAGCCATCGCCTGGGAAGAGGGATGAGATTAACAAGAGATATTATTATTAGGTATAAAGGGGTTCTTGGTGTTATTGCCAGTCAGATTATTAATAAGAGAATGATGAGGCTTGGAAAACATTCTACGAGCTACTAGATCTAAGGAAACGGGGTAGGCTACCACCATTCATTAAGAAGCTATCTCCACCAGGTTATTAGAAGGATAGGGAGACTGGTGAGAAGAGGATACACACACTGATCAGGAATGATAGATATTATATTGAGCCTATCAGCGAGAACGAGGGATACATAGTACTTGAAGACTTCGATCTGAGGATAAGATATGTTGGCAGGATCAGGTGGGAGGGTAAGCAGAGAAGACCTGAGATCATATACGTTAATGATAGGTGGCAAGCACACATACCAATAGAGGTTAGTGTTGAGCCACCTAAATCGAATCCAAGGGGCTATGTAAAGCCCATATACGATGATGAGGAGGAGAGGAAAAAGAAAAAGAGGAGGATCATAAATCCTAGGAGTATTAGGCAGAGGGATCCCATAGAGGATAAAGAGGCTTTCATGGATATGGGTCTTAACAACCTATTCGCTGTAATAACTACAAATGGATCAGCTTTGCTCGTTAAGGGCGGATCTATCAAGTCTGAGTACTACTGGTGGAAGAGGGAGATAGCTACTTATCAATCTGTAAGAGACATGCTAAGAATGCTTGGGATATCAACATGAATCTACTACCACGAGAAGTACCTAGATGTCATTTATAAAAGAGATGAGAGGCTCAGAGACCTCTATATAACAGCTCAGATTCCTAGTAAACGAGCTATATAGAAGAGGTGTTAGGAAGCTATACATTGGATATCTATATATGCTTTCACAGGATAATGGCAATGAGTATAATGCTAATACATGGTGGTTTAGGAAGATAGTTCTTTGGATCGTGGATATATTCATGGAGTATGGTATTGATGTTGAGATAGTTCTTGAGGACTATACTAGCCAGAGATGCTTAATATGCGGAGCAAAACACAAGGAGGGAAGGGTATATAGAGGGCTGTATATATGCAGGAAGACTAGGAAGAAGATCAATGTAGATATAAATGCTGTGCTGAACATAGCGAGAAGACTGGGACATAGGATAAGGATAGCTAGGAAGATTGAGAGCTACCATGTAACACATAATGGAGTAAGACAATTAATCCCTCTCCAGGGGCTAACACCTAAGACCCCAGCATAGAAAAGATGATCTTCTATAGAATTGAAAGGGGAGAGGTCATATCGGTTTAACATGTGCTAGGCTCTGAAATGAGCTTAACCATGAGAAGAGGCATACATCCCTCAATAAGGAATTGATAAGGGAGAGAATTGAGATAAATAAAATAGTAGATATTATCACATGGGCTGTATCCTTTATTCATGGTGGTAGGAATGCTTTTATATTCGTTTGTTGTCTAGGCTTAAGCTTATAAGCACCCGATCCCTATCTATTTTGATGATGAGGTGATATCTCTGCTAGACCTGGGTATGGAGAGACCTCGGGATGCTATGACCTTTGGAGCACCCGGGACCGAAGCCCTGCATGAGGGCTCTGCCCAGAAGGGCTTCTGGGTTTTAAGTCTAGAGGGGAGCCTCTTTCCGCTAAGCTTAACAGCTACCCATGAACCCATAGAGATCTTGGGATCTCTATGGGGGAGGTGGAAGTCCCCCGATGCCGCAGGATCAAAACCCTGTGGATCAAGAAACACAGCAATCCAAAACAAAAGAATATCAGCGATAATCAACAACCATCGGGGGGCAAGCGGACCAGCACCTGAGACTAAAAATAGAAGTCTTGCCTTTCAGAGTGGAGGGAAAGTCTTTGAGTTGAGTAAGTGTAAAGAGATATTGATGAGAGAGGGCGTGTCGAGAGTAGCTATGTCTAGGGATAATGGGTGCCTAATTGGATATATAGAATATATGGGTGATATCCTATTGATAGCTATATATGAGTTTAGAGATATAGGGGTTCTTGCCGGCAAGATCTCCCCTGATATATCCCATATCTCTCTAGACACGTGTAGTGAGATGCTGTACACGCCCTATGGGTATATAGCATATGCGGAGTCTTTTGAGGATCTGTGTGAACGCATCGCGTCTAAGATGAAGAGGATATCAGCATTAAAACGCGGTAGATGAACGTGGGAAAGGATCGGTGATGTTACTATAGCTATTGCCCTTCATACTTGAACCTCTATACCGTTTTCCCTGAGCCTCGATATGATCTCCTTCTTCGACAGCTCCTGATCTAGTTCCAGCGTTTGTGGATTGAATGGGGGCCTCGTGAGTACAGGGATTATATTGCCACTCTCTAGCTCCACGAAGAGCTGTGGTAGCCATGCAAAGCCAAACTCGTCCTTATCGCCATACTGGTTTGCAAACACATAGTCCTCCTCGATTATCTTTAGCTCCACATTTAGTATTGTTGAGAGCCACCTAGCCAGGTCTAGGAAGAATCGGTGCTGTGGCTGATAAGTCGCTGTATCCAAAATAATCCTCTGAACCCTGGGCATTATTTTTCCTCCCCGGACTTACCCTTGGAGATTTCCACTATATTCTGACACTTTATACTCTTTACTATCTCATCGATCTTATCTAGGGGTGCTATATATGTATATAGGTATCTCTTAGTCCTAGCCTTAAGCTTCCCAATCTTCTTCTTCTCATTCTTCACAACCCTACACTCTATAGCCTTCTCGGCAACCCTTTTAAACTCCTCGAGATCTTTGATGAATATGGGCATAGTACCACCTATTATCCTAAATAGATAGAGGCTAATAAGAAGGATGAGGAATATATAGACGAGGATAGATGAGCATAGCCGTGGTGGACACAAGCATCTTCCTCCTCTTCTTCGAGAAGAGGTTTGATGCGATAGAGCATCTAGACGAGGATCTAGATGAGAAGGTCATATGCGCCACAACAGACTCAGTTATGAGGGAGCTCCATACACACATCACTGAAAGGATCAGAGGAGATGTAGTTAAAAAATACCTCGAGAGGATCTATGAGAAATGCAAGATATATACACTCTCCGAAGACTATGAGAAGGAGGACGCTGACCAAGATCTAATAAGACTCGCCAGTATCTATAGAGGATATATAGCGACCCTCGATAAAGATCTAAAGAAAATAGCTAAGGAAGACGGCATCAAGCTGATAATATATAGAGAAAGTAAAAACATGCTCGAAATAGAATAGCAAGCTGATCTCTCTATCCCACTGATTACATGTTCCCTAGCTAGGATATATCTTAAATCCCCTTTCTAACTCATGGCCTCCTATCAATATGAATGATCCTTTCCACCTAAAAGTAGAGCTTGTTACTATTGCCAACCCACGCTTCAAGGTGGGGAATACGTTGTGCACTAAAGGCAAAATGAATCCATGAGCCTTACTACATCTCTTACCTCGTAGATCTTAAAGCATCCGTTCTCAAGGATCTTCCACTCTATGTTCTCCTCAGGCCTATAGTGATCTATAAGAGTAGATGATGCGTAGATCCTCAAGTCCCCGTCAAATCCCTCGTAGAGTTTATAGTAATTATCCTTCTTCTTCCTCAGATCTTCATGCTCTCCACCCAGCTTATAAAGGCTCCCAACAGCAACTTGGGCTTCTCTGTCTTTGACCAAGGTGATCCCTATGTTGAGAGCGGTTTTAACATGCTTAGCCGCTCCATAGATCAAGGATCTATCGATGCCTTCCTTAACCTTAGAAGCTATCAGCTGGGTTAGAAAGTGGGTATCGTTATATCTTCTCGCGTATGGAGCATCTAGCTCTACACCCAGCTCTCTCAAAACAGAGGATTTATCCACAGCGCCATTGTGGATCATGTAGAGCCTGTAGCCCTGGGGGGTGAGGGCTTCTGTAGGGTGTGTAGAGAATATGTTGATCGGCATTCCTTTACTAGCTGCTCTAGCATGGAGCATGAGGATCTCGGCGGAACTAAAACCCTCGGACCCTTTCGGAATATCGATCCCAGGATCTTCAAATATAGGGCTCAGAGATCGGCCCAATAACTCGGCATAAACGCCTTCCCTACCCATTAGTATTCTCACAAAGCCCCAACCATCTCTATGGCTTATCTCATCAGACCCAAAGAGAGCCCCACCATAAGGATCATTCCTTGCCGCCTTAACAAGGCTATCTATAAGCGTGGCCCTAATCCTATCAACTCCCCGCCGAGACCCCAGCACTACAAGGAGTCTGCACAAGCTAATTCACCTCTCAATCCCATAGTAGATCATCTTTTTTACTAACACTTTCAATTCTATAGTAGATCATCCTTAACGCCATGGGGCCCCCATTCGAGGTCTCGGGGGCTTCAAAGGTCATAGCATCCCGAGGACGCTGCACACCCAGGTCTAGCGAGATTTTCACCTCATCATTTAAAAGAACTAAGGATTAGATGCTTATAAGCTTAACCCTAACAAAACATTCCTAACTAATATATTAACATAAAAAAGATACACCTCAGCTCTTTAAGAATCTCTCTCAAGACATCCCTAGTGTACTCAGCAATAGCCCAACAAGAACATTTCCACGATACCTTGGAATCCGAGGAATCCAGACGAAGTGATATGCACACCAATACTTAGCATGCCTAGTATTTCTAAACCTTATCCACTCTAGAGATTCGCTCTCTAAGATACTTTCCAGAATACACTAAAGTATACAAACCTAATAAGCTTTTCTCTCTATCTCCACCTTAAAAGGCGAGGCTTTCAGTTGTAAAGAGTATGGGATATCCTGCCTCTATAGATATGTTAGCTTCTCTCTTAGCTTGGGATTATAGTATTCATATAATCTGTCGCCCACTACGTTGAATGATAATATCGTTAGGAATAGAAAAAGTCCCGGGAAA
>JAVVGE010000140.1:0-6297 GCA_032249255.1 Desulfurococcales archaeon
CCAACGATCCTCAGTATTTGCTCGTTACTTGTTATCTCTTCAGGGGTGCCTTGGAATATAATTTCGCCTCTTTCTATTACATATATTTTATCGGCAATAAAACTTGCGAACCGCAAGTTTGATTCGGCATAGAGTATCGATATACCTTCTCTCTTCATATCTTGAAATGCTTTAAAAAGCCGGTTAACAATTATGGGTGCTAGTCCTTCGAATGGTTCATCAAGTAAAATGATCTTGGGATTATAAGCTAGTGCTCTGGCTATTGCTACTATCTTCCTCTGACCGCCGCTCAGCTGGTTCCCTTTTCTATATAGTAGATCCTTTATCTCAGGAAAGATTCTGTAGATCTTTTCATACTCACGATCTCTGTCTTTAATACCTCTAAGAATCATTGGTATACTTAGATTCTCCTTCACAGTAAGATCTGGAAATATCTTGGCGTCTTCCGGCTGATACCCAATGCCCATCGTGATCCTCTTCTCTGGAGGCATATAAGTTATATCTATATCATTGAAAACTATTCTCCCCCTAAACGCCTTTCTTATACCTATTATCGCTTTTATCGTAGTTGTTTTCCCAGCACCATTTCTTCCTAGTAGGCAGGCTATTTCCCCTTTTCTAGTATAGAGATCTATTCCTCTTAAAACATGGAGGGATCCTATATAAACCTCTAGACCCTCTACTCTCAAAAGGTTATTTGTAGAGGAGCTCATCTATATAACACCAAAGAGTGTTCTCTTAACCGAGGGATCCTCAAGCACTTCGCTTGGCTTTCCAATGGTAAGGATCTTGCCCTCACTGAGGACTAGTACATTGTCTGCATAGGAAGACACCACGTCCAGATCATGTTCAACCACGATAGCCGATAGCTTGTTAGTTCTAATCACATCTATGATTGTATCCATGATCTTGAACCTATCCTTTGTAGCCACCCCTGATGTTGGTTCATCCATGAGTAGCAGTCTTGGTTTAGTCGCATATGCTATGGCTATGTCAAGCATCTTCCTCTCACCCTCTGATAGCTCTTTAGGTGTTGAGCTCATCCTGTGTGCTAGACCGAAGACCTCTAGGATCTTTATAGCCTCTTCCCTAATATCTTTATAGATATCTATTGGTGCAAACATCTTTCGAATCATATTTCTCGATGAGAACATAGCTATTCTCACATTATCGATAACCGGCATCTGATCGAATAAGTTAACGATCTGGAAGCTCCTAGCTATCCCCATCTTTAATCTCCTATATGGGGGGTAATGGGTTATATCTCTACCCAGATATTCGATCTTCCCGCTATCAGGGAGTATATAGCCGCTGATTAGATTAATAAGTGTGGTTTTTCCAGCCCCATTAGGCCCTATAACTGCCAGGATCGTGTTATTATCAAGCGTAAAGCTTACTTCATCAACAGCACGTATACCGTTAAAGTATTTTCTAAGGTTACTAACTCTAAGCAACATTTTCCCATCCCCTCAGCCTCTTCTCTACCTCCTTTTCCCTGCTAGGTCTCATAAATTTATACAAACCCACAATACCACCACCTATGCCCCTAGGTAGTAGCAGTGAAAATGCCGTAATTGCCACACCTGTTGTTAATAGCCAGTAGGGTGTATATATCACGGCATATAGCTTCAAGAATGTATATACTATAGCGCCTATTATAGGCCCTATAAACAATGTATATCCACCTAGCAGCGTCATAAAGGCTATCTCTCCTGAGAATGTCCAGTGAGCTATTTCAGGGCTTGTGTGACCATTAATAATACTCCACAAGGCCCCTGCAAGGCCTGTATATATACCTGATATTATGAAGGAATAGTATCTGTAGAGCTTCACATTTATACCTATTAAGTAAGCCCTACCCGGGTTATCCCTCACAGCTTGTAAGGCCTTGCCAAACGGAGATGATGTTACCAGGTACATTATAAATGTAGATATGATGAAGATAGCTAGAAGAATATAGTAGAATACATTAACTATATACTCGGACCTCGGCATCCAATTAAATGATAAGCCAAAAACCTTGGGTATTGGTACTGGAAGCCCGTCTGATCCTCTCGTAATGTTGTAAAACTTAAATATGAGCGAGTATATGATCATAGATATAGCTAGCATTAGAATTGAGAAATGAGCCTCAGTATGTCTGGTACATATAGCTCCAATTAACGCTGCTAACATAGCACTAGCACCAATAGCTATCGTTATAATTATTTCTAGAGAATATAGCTCCGGCACATACCTGGCGATCAATGCAATAGTATATGCCCCAGCAGCGAAGAAGACAGCGTGGCCGAATGACAATAGTCCTGTGTATCCTAGCAATAGATTGAAGCCTAGAGAGGCTATTGCAAAGGATAATGCGTAGGATAGTACTATAACGTAATATCTTGGAAGGATGTGAGGCGCCATGGCTAGGAGCGATGCAGATACAATAAATATGATAATCATACTTAGTATGTTTCTCACAACATATGGGAGTGAGAGAATATTAGCCATTTAACTCACCCAGGGCTATTATTTCTTCCCAAGAAGACCCCCCGGCTTTATAGATAATATCGCAGCCGCTATTAGAAAGACTGTTGCAAGCTCAATCTCTGGGAACAGCGCTATTCCGATGGATCTTATTTCCCCTATTACTATAGAACCTATGAGAGATCCCCAGAAGCTTCCGAGCCCACCTACCACTGAGACTATGAAGGCAAGTATTAGAGGCTCTATCTCCATCCCCAGCGTAGCCGATGTTATTGGGACTATAAGGGATCCTGCTAGTCCTGCCAAGAAAGCGCTTAGGACGAATGTGATTGTGCTTATCCTCCTTACATTGATGCCAAACCCTGGAGCTGTTTCTCTATCATATGATGTGACTCTTATCAAGACACCAAGATCTGTTCTATATATGAGGAGATGCATCGCTATTCCGATAGAAAAGCTAATGATCATTAGATATATATAGTATAGAGGATAGTAGTAACCACCTATGTTTATACCGCCCGATAGATCCACAGGCTGGGGCGCACTTAAAATATTACCTCCCCATATGATCCTCTCAACATCTGAGAATATGAGGAGCAACCCGTATGTAGCTAGCAACTGCCTCTCAAGCGATATGCCATATATATACTTTATAATTGTTTCCTCAAGAAGAAAGCCAATGGAAGCGACTAAAATAGCTCCTAAGACTATCCCTAGAAACGATATTATTATTACAGCTTGTGAATTCCCATAGGAAGACAGCAGCATACCTATAAACCACGCCGTTATATATGCCGCTAAGGAATAGAAGGATCCATGGCCCAGATTCAGGACCTTCGATACACCAAATACCAGGTTAAGGCCCAGCGATAATAGATAGAGTATTGATGCATAGTAGAGACCATCTAAAATATTTATATAGGATAGCAATCTTTCAGAACCTCATTAATTACCAAGAGTTAATCCAGTCACTCGGGTATATGCCAGGAGGAGGCGTGACTAAATACCCTGGGAGTAGCTCTATGCTGTTAGGATCTAGCGTCACAAATGGATACCTAGCATCTCTTTTTGTGATACCAACCAGCGATCCTACACCTGTATCATGATCCTTCTTTATATAAACAAGTCCCTGAGCCCCTTCAAAAGCCATTTCTTCGAGAACCTTCACGAGATCATCTACATCAGGCCACTTCCCAAGCATTAAATAGGCCCTTTCAACAGCATATTTATAGGCATATACTGAGTCATAGGCATAGTAAGAGGAATAGTGTGGATAATCATTATACCTAGCTCTGTAATTATTTACAAAAGAAGCATTCTTACCATAGATATTAGGTGGCGGGTATAGGGGGTATGCAGGACCAGCAGCCTGGAGAACAATGCCGTCAGGCATTTCTGGTACTAGATGCAACAGCGATTCTGCATGGGCATAGGCTATCTGTATCTTAGACGGTAGACCCGCAGCTATCGCTTGCCTCATGAAGTTAATGGCGTCTGAGCCGAATATACTTGTCTGAAGAATGTCGGGGTTAGCCTGAAGTATCTGGGATATATGGGCTCTGAAGTCTGAGGTCCCCAGTGGAACCCACCATGTGTTTATAACCTCGATATCTGGTTTGAGCTTCTTTAAGGCGGTTATGAAGAAGTTCCACTCATCCCTTCCATATGCATAGTCCTGATTTATCCCAGCGACTCTCTTAACATTTGGGAAGCGTTTAGCGACATAGAGCGCTAGTCCCACAGCATCTAGAGCAGCGTTTGATCCTATAGGTCTGAAAACAGTCTTGTACTTAGGAATCTTTCCTCCCTGCAGAAGCTGGTTAGTCGCACACTGAACCAATGTCACAACGTTTAGCTCAGTGACCACAGGCGCGACTGCTAAGCAGTCGGAGGAAATTCCCAGACCCACTATTAGATCTGGTCTATACTGCTCAACAGAGCTCCTCACAAGCCTGGCCACAGCATCTGGGCTCCCCTGGTTCTCGTCAAACTCCCTATGGTTTATCTTTCTACCCAGTATACCCCCGCTGCTATTAATCTCATCAACGGCCATTTTCCTTGCATTAATTGCGGGAACTGTGAATGGCGCTCCAGGCCCTGATCGGGGATCTATGTCTATGAGCTCTATCGGCTTGGAAGGTATGCCAGGCGTTACTGGCGTCGTGATCCTGGGGGGTGTTTGGGTAGGGGCTGTCGGGGTCACGGTCACGGTTCTTTCCAGGATCTTCTCTACTGCTCCCCTGGGAGTGAGGGCATATGTTGCTGCTGAGCCCACAGCCAGGCCTATTATGCCAGCCCCAACTAGTTTTAAGAATTCTCTTCTTCCGGGATCAGTCATAAATAATATCCTGTGATAAATTACTCCTAAACCTGTAATATATTTATTTCGCAGTTACTCAAACAATGTTTAAATCGTATATTATAATTGACAGCTATGTTTATTAGACAACACATATTCCGCATATTAGTTTATGTTTATAGCTTGTTTAGGATTCACTCTTTAGGGGATGTTTTGGCGAGTATTAAAGCATTAAGGGATCGGGCTTTCGAGGTTATTGATCGTGAGAGTAGTAATGTGATAAAGCTTCTCATGGATATGATATCAATACCAACCATTTCGCCGGAGGGGGATAACTATATAGAGTTCTCTAAACTTGTTGCCGAGTTCCTATCCTCCTATGGTATATCCTCAGAGATACATCGCATCCCGCTCGAATACACAGATCCCAGGCTTCCAGATGTGGGTAGGGGCAAGCCTAGATATGTTGTTATAGCGAGAATAGGTGATCCTGGGAAGGTTATTATCCACTTCAACGGCCACTATGATGTCGTCTCAGGAGGCCCTGGATGGAGGATCACAGAACCATTTAAACCCAGGGTTGTGGGGGATAGGGTGTATGGGCGGGGATCCAGCGATATGAAGGGGGGTATAGCGTCTATTGTCCTCTCCATGATAGCTTTGCAAAGATCCGCAGAGTCTCTTGGCCATGGTGTTGAGGCTTTTCTAGTTCCTGACGAGGAGATAGGCGGTGAAACCGGGACCCAGTATGTTGTTGAGAATAATATGGTGAGGGGGAGATACATTATTATAGCTGAGCCAACAGGTCTCGAGAGGATCTATATTGGTCAGAAGGGGCGTATAAGGGGGCTTATAGTTGTGAGAGGTAGATCTGCTCATGGGGCTTCTCCATGGCTGGGTGTTAATGCCTTTGAGAAGGCCTCTAGGCTTGCTGTTAAGATGTTTGATGAGCTGGTACCAAGGATCGAGGCTAAGAGGAGCAGATATAGATATGACTATGAAGAGGCTTCAAAAGCGACACTCATGATAGGTGGCCTGCTAAGGGGAGGTGATAAAATAAACCAGGTCCCGGGCGAGGTGATCTTTAGCCTCGATAGGAGGCTCATAGTTGAGGAGAACGTTGATGAGGCTTGGAGCGAGATCAAGGCCTATGTAGAAGATGTAGCAAGGTCTATGGGGATAGATCTCGATCTAAAGTTGATCCTCGCGCAGAACCCCGCAGTAGCTGACGAGAACTCGAGGATATTTGCTGCAATAGAAGCTTCGTTGGCAGAGGTTACCGGGATTAGGCCTGGGAAGGTTGTGTGCTATAACGGGCTGGATATGATCTACTATCTACAGAGGGGCTATGAAGCAGCTACATACGGCCCAGGTGGATATGGAACCCCACATGCTCCGGATGAATATATAGAGATAGGGGATATCTTGAAAGCCTCAAAGATATATGTGGACACATACTTCAGGTTTATATAGGGGTGGAGAGATTTAGCCATGATCTTAGGAGTACCATGAGGGCTAGAGAACTGTTC
>JAVVGE010000141.1:0-6117 GCA_032249255.1 Desulfurococcales archaeon
CCCCGAGGCTCACTCTCATAGCCATCATAATCGAGAATACCAGAGGATATAGAGCTGTAAATCTCCATCCCCACCCTTTAGGGCGAGGCTTTTAGTTGTAAATGCTAAGGCATGGAGGAATAACTCTAGCGGAGGAAACCCCTGATGATTAAGAGACTTGGCCTGCTTCTATACTAGGGATCATGATAGGGGGTTGTCGATAGTTATGTAGAGATCATAGGTGGGATTAGACTTAAGATCATTAGCTGGGATGGGAGATATATTGATGAATACAAGAATGGAGAGCTCTTGGATATTATTCTTTCCGTCTCACCGATCATCGGATTAGAGATGATCTGTGAGGATTTTCTATCTTATAGTCATTGCTAGTTATACAATCCCACTATTCCCAGTAATCATTAAAGAATCCTGAGGCAATGATCCCTCTAGGATCTTTTTCTAGGAGTTTTGCGTCATATACTAAGTAATCTGGGACCTTTGTTAGGGGAAGTCTCTCTATTACATTGATCGACTCAGGGGAATTCCCACCCAAGATACCTATATATTTATTCATGTTAAGCGGATTTGGATATATAATGGCTATACCTATTTTATCTGCTTTATGTCTCTCTCCTCTCAACATGATCTCGCAGTCTCCAACGAATCTAAAGATCTTAACCATGTTATATATCTTATCCACAAAGATATTCATTTCAGGACCTCCTATTGCGAGCAGATTGTACTCCCTATGCAAGTTTCTTTCCACAGCATCTCTATCGCTAAATATTCTTGTATATCCATTGGAGTAGTTGAACCACCATCTTTGAATATAGAGTGCAGCATAGCTGCATGAAGGATCTTTTGAACAAGCTATTATAGCGAATCTATTGTTAAATAGATCCATAAATGGGCCTGTAACAGGCTTTCTCTTCCTAATCCTAACATCTCTATCGACATAGATCTTGCTTATATTGTTTGAACATAGCATGTGTTCCACGAGATCCACGCAGAGATCGTTTCCTAGCAATACTTTAATGTATTCTCTTTTATCAATGTCTATTTTAACACTCCTCTCTCCATATATGATCTCCATGTGATCGCTTACTATATAGCCGCTTTTCCTCAGCATATCGATATCTACTACGATGCTCTCCACATCTGCAGCTCTAACTATGTGCAGGGCATTATCTTTGATCTCTAATTCCACATATGCATATCTTTTATCTGGCTCCTTCAATACTTCAACCCACCAGATCCTCGAGAATATATCGCTATCGGTTTTAGCGATGATCTTCTTCGGTACGGCTCTCCTCCTCTCAATAAAGAACCTCTCTATACTTTCTCTATCAATACAGTCGAGATCGTACCTATCGCCTGGTTTTATATCTCCCCAAACGTGGTCTGCGCCATCTACCTCTAGGATGGGGTATGTTTGTGTTTTTAAGCTTAGGAGCTTTTTAAATGAGGTTTAAGAGTTTGAGGACTTGGGGGTCAAATTCTAGGGGCTATATGTCCTTCGATGACCCGGTGGGGGAGGATCCCCATCCATCACCCCCAACCAATGATCATTGAAGTAGAGTTATTAATCCCTCTCCAGAAGGCTAATACCTGAGACCCCAACATAGAAAACCCCGCCCTTAAGGGCGGGGTAGCTCACATTTTTGAGATTTTTTTGGGGGGTGGCATTTGGATATATCCCGAGTGATCACATACATGCACAAACAAATTGGAGGATGTCTGGGGAGGGTCTGCTGGAGGTTTGTGGGTAGGGATGCTGAAGCCTCTAAGATCCTCAGATGGGAGTTCGGCAGAGCTGACATACTTGTGGTGAGCTGTGCTAGGGGCTGTGGCAAATCCGCATTCGCAATAGCCCTTTCCAGAGCCCTTGCAGAGGGTGGAGAAGCTGAGTATATTATGATCATAGACACGGCTGGGTATCTAATGGCTTCTAAGGGTGCGTGGAAACTTGCCGAAGAAACCTCGAAAAGGGAGAGGTATAGGCTTGCTAAAAGCGAATCAAACGACCACATGGTATCTGGATATCTCAGAGATAGTATCAGAGGGTTTGTATATGATATTGTGGAGGCAGCTGAGGGTTCAGAGTTGGAAGGGAGACTATTCATATTCATAGACGGTGTGTATCTCTACGTGAAAAAGGTGGTGGAGAGCTATAGACTGTGGCTTGATGGGATGGACGATGCCTTCCTCCACAATCGGTTGAAAAAAGGAACCGCTAAGATCGTGATAATGACATCAGGCGATTCAATGGCAACATGGAGCATAGTCCCCCACATGGCTGTCTATGTAAGGGATGCTATGATGTGGAACCTGCCTAGGAGGGAATTCGAAGCCCTTGTAGATGCTCTAGAACTCAAAGACCATCCAGAACTCCTCTGGAGCCTCACAGGCGGGAACCCAGAGGCTCTGATAGCGATCTGGGATCGTGGTCTCAAGGAGTGGATAGACTTCGAGATATCGAGGCTCAGGTACATGCTCATGGAGTCTATAAGGAGAGGTGGGGAGGAGGAGCTTTGGAGAGAAGTCGAGGAGCTATTGAGCCTCCCAGAATTCCCGCCAAAGGAGCTGTCAGATAGGATGAGGGATGCTGGGATGCTGGCTAAGATCGAGAGATATAACAAGCTCACAGAGATCCCTAGGGAGCAATGGGTAGGGAAGCACTATGCATTCCCGATCCCAGCACACTACCACATACTAAAGATAATGACTAGAAAGAGAAGCATAGATATATCTTCAGAAGAGGTTATTAGGGAAGCTATGGGCTAGCTAGCTCTGCCAGTTGAGAACATCCTCTAGCCTCTCGATCACCTCTAGGTTTATGTTTTCAAGCTCCAGATCCTCGGGCTAGATGAGGAAGAGTATAGAGAGCTAGTTGAATACAGAAAATGGCTTAACGAGCTCGGAAAAGCCTTCCTATCCATTAATAAACTATGGGAAGAGCCTTAAAAACAACATAATCCCTGATAAAGTTTGGGGGTAATTTAAGCAAAGGTTCAGCTTTTGGCCCTGTCTAGTTAATACTTACAACTGAAAGCCTCGCCCTTTAGGACATGGAGGAGGTCAGTCATATATTATTTTGGTATTAAATATTGGAAGGTTGGTAAGGTTTATGAGGATCTCGATAGAGCTTGGGAGATTTATTGAGATCATGAGGGAGGGTGATCAATATGTTGCGATCTTTGAGAACGCTAGCTGGGAGATCCCTGATGAGCTAATAGACTATGCATCGTTTTTCTATGCCATATACTTCCACCGAGGGATCATCTTGAGCGGCGAGCCCAATGATCATTATCTGAGGCTCTTTGAAAAGGATGGATATATATACCTCTCGATACCGATGATCGAGGAAGGGCAAATAGAACTGAAGGGAATACCGGCGAATGAGTTCAGTAAGGATTTCATGGAGAGATTCAACAGATCTTATAAGGCTGTGTGGATAAGAGAAGATCCGTTGGGAGAGGGCTTCATATCAATACTATCTTATGGAGATTCTGAGGATGAGGCTGAGAAAAATCTTAGAGAGGACATCATAGCTGATATGATAGCTTGGATCAATAGGGAGAAGCAGATAGGCTTCCTCCTCGAAATAGCATCAGCAGAAAACCCGCAAGAGGCAATAGCAATAGCAGAGAGATACGGAGACAGATACCTGAGAAGAACAGGGAAGCAGGCAAAGAAAAAGAAGAAATAGCCTAGGGGCTATACCGCCTAAAGAAATCTTTGAAGATGCTGATGCCGTTTATATAACGCATTTCCACCTAGACCATCTAGGTCTTCTAGGTCTTCTCCCAGATGGTGTGAGGGCATATGTGCCCTCTAAAGAGGTTTTGGAGAGCATTGTAGATAGATATAGGAGATCTGGGTCGTGGCTCAACTACATAGCCCCCAGCCAATATCTAGATATAAGGAGTCTTGAGCCTTTTAGGGAGGACGAGTTTGGTGTAACACCTATCCCTGTTAGCCACAGCTCATACCCATCCCTCTCCCTGATCTACAGGGGCTCAGATTCTACGGTATTCTATAGCGGGGATCTCAGGGTTCGAGGGTTTCAAGGAGACATGCTTGGAGTAGATACCATCAGGAATATAGCATGGGCTGTTGATAATATTCTAGGCGGGTTAGGAGCCGATTTCGCCCTTCTAGAGGGCACTAACTTTAGCGATGTCGAGACCCCTCTATCTCCTCAGGAGTTCAGATCTATTCTGTGGAGGATCCTCGACACAGCAGCTTTAGCAACCATATCTATAGATCACACGGATCTAGAGATCCTCTTGGACATCATAGACATAGCCTCTATGACGGGGAGGAAGGTCGTGATCGCCTCTCCAAGGATTATCAGCACTATAGATAGCTATGCCCATGTCCTCAAGAGCAAGCACCTAAAGAAGCTATCTGAAAACATATCAATAGCAACAATAGATAGCATTGATGAACCCCCTCCCCTAGGCATTACAGACATCACATTCATAGACGATATACTTAGGAGTCCTGAGAACTACATATTGATCCAAGACCCCATAGACTTCCTAGAGATTATCAGGAGAGAAGCCAGATGGGGGAAAGATGTGGTGGAGAAGGCTATTGTATTGCTTACAAACCCAGAGCCTATGGACATGGCTAGAGAGGAAGAGGAAAGAGTACTAGCTAGCTGGCTATATAGGCTAGGAGCACAGATCTATAGGATAAGAGTCTCGGGACACTACTATCCCCACGAGCTCAGAGAGATCATCACATCGCTAAAACCAAATAAACTGATCCCTATACATACAGAAGCGCCAGATACAATGATAAGTATGCTCAAGAAGATAAAGAACAAACCTAGTATGTAGCTCTAGCAAGTCTATAACATTTTTATGTAGCTACTCGTTATTTTTGATCACTTTTAATCCTTTTAGGGCTATTAAGTAGGCTGGGGCTGTATGCCTAGTCGAGATTTATAAGCTTTTCTGTTATCATTTAATTGGAGGGTGCCACTATGAAGTCTATGAGCAGTCGTGAGGTGGAGGAGGGCACCCAATGAAACTCCCCATGTCCTTGAAGGGAGTGGCTACCGCTCCCGTAGACGGCATGGGGAGTAAAGAGGAGTGATGAAGCCGAGTGACTATTAGTCACGATGAAGGCAGAACTCTCGACAACAGGGTAATGCTATATATATTCAATAAATACAGGGGATAGAAGATGTCTAGATCATGGGATCTTGGTTGGGATTATAGGCAGGTTTACAGGCTATTGCTCTCCAAGATTAGGAAACACCTCAGTCGAAGAGCTTTTGCATCGTATTGCTATGCTTGCGTGCTTTTGATCCAGCTTAGGAATGGGTCGAGGGTTAGCGAGGCTGTCGATGCTGCTATAAAGTTCGCAGATCAGAGGTCTAGCGAGGTGTATGTGAGGGTTAGGAAGAGGAGGGATGGATATGAGAGGTTGATGGTATTGCCTGAGGAGCTCAAGATCCAGGACATAGCTGTGTGTAGAGAAATACTATCGAGTGGAAACGCTACCCTGAGGGTTAAGATCTATGCTAAGAAGGTTCTCGGGATAAACACCCATAGCCTGAGATACGCTAGGATAACCCATATGTTGAGAAACAACATAAGCCCAAGCATAGTGGCAAAGATAACGGGGCACAAGAAGCTAGACTACATACTAACATACACGCAGATAAAAACAGCAGAAGAAGCCCTGAGGGATATAAAGTAACAGCATTAGCTCTAAAGGAGGTTGATCTTCCATCTATATGCAGATCATAAGCCTTCTCCTCAGCCCTTCTTCCCACCGTATAGCCTCTCCATGTATTCCTTCATCATCTTTATGATATCCGTTTTGATCGATGATACCTCGTTATATACCAGCTCAACCCTCCTCTCTAGGGATTCGAGCCTCTTATCCACGTCCTCAAGCCTTTTTATCTACGTAGCCTTTGAGGTCTTCTATCCTCTTCTCAAGTGATTCAAACCTCTTATCAACAGCTTCAAACCTCTTATCTACGTAATCCTTGAGATCATTGATCCTCTTATCAACATATTCCTTCAGATCGTTGAACCTCTTATCAATAGCCTCGAACCTTCTATCAATGGATTCGAACTTCTTATCAGTATATTCCCTCAGATCGTTGAACCTCTT
>JAVVGE010000142.1:0-6115 GCA_032249255.1 Desulfurococcales archaeon
GCGACAATCAATAACCATCGGGGGACAAGCGGAAAATGAAGAGAGCGATGACGTGGGTTGATATAGATATCTGGCTTGCTGAGAATGCTGGCAATATTGTCAATGGATATATAGATAATATATATGGCGATAGCGATCGGCTAATCCTCAGGATTCGTAGATCTCGTGGAGAGCCGATAAGCCTGGCTATAATGCCTGGTGAGGCTCTATACATAACGAATAGAGCTATTGAGAGAAGAGGTGATGCGCTGCCCCATGTGATTACATTGTTCAGAAGATATCTGAGAGATTCGGCTATAAATAGTTTATCTCATAAGCCCTGTGAGAGGATAGTTGAGATGAATGTGATCAAGAGTGAAGGTGGATACAGGCTCATAGCTGAGCTCATTCCTAGGGGGGTAATAGCTGTGGTCGATAGTTCGGATGTTG
This sequence comes from Desulfurococcales archaeon, assembly GCA_032249255.1. Taxonomy (GTDB): domain Archaea; phylum Thermoproteota; class Thermoprotei_A; order Sulfolobales; family AG1; genus AG1. Next base: position 430 of record JAVVGE010000142.1, read on the forward strand.
TGAAGATTGTGAGTAGAAGGCTCGTAGCAAGGGATAGGGAGGTGAGGATGGGAGTAGATATGTCTACCCTCCTCAACAGCCAGGCATATGTAATGAGGATCTGTCTAGGCTTAGTGAGAGGGTCATGAGGGGCTATGATATCGTTAGAGGGATCATAACCGGTGCTAACATACCCCCTGATGTGGCTGAAGAGGCTATATATAGGCTTGGGATTAAGAAGGATCTGAGGCCTACGGATCTAGGAGCCAGCTTTATCAGAAGTGTTTTGGAGGGTGTGGTTGATTTCATACTAAGCGTTAAGAAATCCCCCGTCCCTGGGATCGTTCTAGATCAAAGCGGATCTCTATATGGCTTCTACCCATTTGAGCCTAAGCACTTAATATCCTTGGGATATGTATTTAGAAGATTCCCAAGCTTCAATGAAGCTATCGATACATTCTACTCCCAGATAGAGGTTACCAAGGCCTTGCAAAAGTCCCCCGAGCTCTCTAGGATCGAGAAGAGCATCGAGAAATTGAGATCCCAGATAATCGATGCCGAGGAGAAGTTGAAGGCTATGAGGAGGATCTTGGAATATATTAATCAGAATTACCAGATTCTTGAGGATCTTTTCGAATGTGCTAAGAGAAGATCTAGCATGTGCGTCAATACCCTTGATAATACTATATCATCTATTAGTAATCGTTCTCTAGAGCTTAAGATAGAGGGCTATAAATATAGACTCGATCCCAGACTCTCTTTCATGGAGAACTATTTCGAGATTAAGAAGAGGATCTCGGAACTTGAGAAGAGGATCTCTAGGGGATCCGAGGAAATTGCCAGGCTCGAGGAAGAGGCTAAGCGTGTTCACGCCGATATCGAGAGGAGAAGAGTCATTAGCACCATTAGGACTCTTAGGAGGAGGGAGTGGTTTGAGAGATATCACTGGATCATAACCTCCGAGGGTTTGCTAGCTATAGGGGGCATGGATGCTGATCAGAATGAGAGGATCGTTAAGAAATATCTCAGGGATGACTATATATTCCTGCACGCTGATATACAGGGAGGCTCGGCAGTGATCCTCTTCACAGATAGGGAGTATACATTTAGATCTATTGAGGAGGCTGCCAGAATAGCAGCATGCTATAGCAGGGCTTGGCAGGCAGGATACGGATCTATAGATGTGTTCTATGTAAAAGGTTCTCAAGTAAGCAAATCACCCCCGCCGGGTCAGTATCTTGAGAAGGGGTCCTTCATGATCTATGGTGAAAAAGGCTGGGTTAAGAAAGTGCCTCTAGAACTGGCTGTAGGTGTAGAGATACTTAGTGAGACGATACCAAGGATTATAGTGGGTCCTCAGGAGCTTGTCTCCTCGAAAGCTTCTAACTTGTGTGTAGTAATCCCAGGCGATATTGGGAGGAGAGATGCTGCGGAACATATTCTTAGGAAGTGGATCGAGAGTAGCGGGGCCAGGCGAGAGATTCTAGAGGCTATAGATGTTGATGAGATAGTTAAGAGATTACCGGGAAAGGTCAGGATCAGGTTTCCAAGTAATAAGCGGTTTTAATTCTATAGTAGATCATCCCATACAGGGTCTTCGGCCTAAAAGGCCCTGATCATCGTCCTCTCCGAGAGCACTGCATACCCAGCATATGACCTTTCGCTTGTCCCCACACTGTAGGGCGGGATTTGTCCTCTTGTCCATAGGGACAAGCGGTCTCTACCCTAAATATCTATTAACCTATGCGTATGAATAATATTTTGGGTGTAGAGGGATCTCGAGAGCTAAGGTGCCGAGGGTTAGGAGGTTAACAGACTCAGTTATAGCATCTATTCTCATAATGATATCCTCCTACGTGTTTATGACCACAATCCCTTTTCTCCCAGGGGCGCCTGTGATACCTCTTATAATATCGCTGATCCTGGGGGTTCTGTACTTCAGATTGCCCGGATACTCTGATACCTTTCTAGCCCTTATAGTCTTTTTCTCCATAGCATGGCAGTTCCTAGGATTTGTTCTCCCGCCGAGCCCCTCGACATCTAATGTTAATTGGCAAGTGATATGGCTTTCCACAGCAGCTATACTAGCTATACTAGCTCTCAACATGTTGAGCGGGATCTTCGAGCCGCTAGCGGTTTCCTCAGCGGCTTTGGCATCAGCGCTCCTTCTAACTGATTATTTCTATCTAGCCCCTATACTACTGGTAATGCCCTCCCTGGTGAGGGGTGTTGGTAGCATAGTCCCAACAGCCTACTCATTTATAGCAACATCCTTGCCCCTAATAATTCTCGAGAATGCCCTCAGGGGTAGCGGCGATCTACCTGTTCTCATCTCTAAGTTAGCTTATCTCGGAGAGAATCTCAGGAAACCCATACCAAGCCTCAATGTATTTGTTTCAGGGATTCCCCAGGATGTGATTAGCGATAGGTGGAGAGATGTAGTTACATATCTAGGCGGGGGAGGGGTTCTAACCCTTATAGCCCCCTTGATATCGTTATCAATATCCTTTGTATTCGCTGCCATCGTGACTAGAGGCGTTCTGAGGCTATATGACTCCATGCCCCAGCTTGAGAGTAGAGAGATTGCTAGAAGAGCCACAAGACCCTTGATAGCCTCATTAACCTCTGTGGGTGTCTTCTCAATACTGTTGCTCTCGCTATCTCCTAGAAATATAGGGGGTTATAAGACCGGTTTCGGGGATGATCCTGCGAGCCTTGAGTATCTATTCGTAGGGGCGATACTTCTGGGAGCTCTATTCTCAGCCAAGGAGATCGTTCTAATAAGGCTTGAGGCTTCTGAAGAGGCTAGAGAGGCTCTGAGAGAAGCTATTGCAGAGGGCGAGAGGAGATATGCCTCTCTATCGTCTATGATAAAGTTAATATTGTCCAGAGCACCCTATATAGATCTAAGTGAAGAGACAAGAGAGCTGGAGGAGATAGGAGCAGCTCTCAGAGACACCAGGGCTAGGCTCTCAATAGCCAAGAAACCCATGTTGGATGAGGCTCTCTCTAGAATTAGAACAACATATATGGAGAGGATCAGGGAAATGGATGTAAGGCTAAGGAGTAGAGTTGCTGAGGAGATCCTGGAGCTGGATTCAGCGTGTAAGAAGTGTAACTATTCGTTAAAGGAAGCTGGTGTCAGAGAGAACCTCCTCCCAGAGATCTCTGAGCTTCCGAGGACAGAGGATCTTGAGAATCTCCTTAACCTCTACTCTGAATACATTGGTAAGATCAGATCATCTGTAGCCCACCTCTACGAGTTATATGTTAAAAGCATTGAGAGCACAAACAGGCTATTCGGAGACGCATCTATATCGCCTCCTCAGACCTATGTGAACCCATTATCGCTTATGAACACCGGTAGCTACGTAGATGCTATAGAGCTTCTAGCCGGCCTCTGGAAATCCCTTCAAGAAAATATTGGTCCGAGACTCGTGTCAGCATGTCCAAACATTCTTGAGACGGTATCCAGGCTAGAGAGTGTCTTGAGGGGAAAAGATCTGGAGATGCTTAAAACGATCTCCGACTCGATTAAAGACTCGTGCAGAGGGGTAGGAGGAGTTCTAGGGTTGGAGAAACAGGTTGAGGAGCTAAGAAAGCTTCTCCTCTCGGCGTTGGAGTGGGCTATAAAGGATCTAGAGAAGGTTAAGAGGGTTGAGGGCCTGCTTGAAAGGCTGGATCCCCAGGCGGTGAGGGGTCTAGAACTTAGATCTCCTAAGCTTGTCAGTGAATTGCAGGAGATCAGGAAGGAGGTCATGGCCTCAGAGGTCTCATTATCAAGTATAGTTTCTCTCACATCGATAGCTAGGAATGCTCTTTGGAACTATATCGTCTCCATTAAGGAGGACGAGGCTAAGATCCTGATCCTATCTCAGTACCAGTTGGCAAGAGCCATTATCGATAGTATAATCAGCACTAGAGGGGGTGCTAGTATAGATGATCTGCCATTCACTCCCAATGCATCTGAGGTGTATGCGAGGATATATAGCAGGAGTACTAGAAACATTGTATATAGCGAGGACGAGGCGGTGATAAAGGTTGCCAAGATGTGAAAAGGGGCATCAGATGGGCTTTGATCCTAGATGTGGTGTCTGCGGCTCTAAGATAAGCTATACATTATCTGTGGAAGAGCTTTTAGAGATACCGAGTGTTGAGAGGCCTAGAGAGGAGGCTATATTTCTGTTGGTAGACTATGGAGCTGGCTTTCCTCTTCAGCAGATCTCTCCCAGGGGCGTCTATATCCTGAACATAGCCCTGGGAGATGAGGACTCCCTCTCAGAGGGTTTGATCATGTTTAGGAGGCTTAGAAGCAGGCTCTGGCCAGAATATTTAAGGGAATATGGTGATAGGCTTAACAGGCTCCTAAAGATCCATGGTGTTGATTGGTCCTCCAATAGATTTGTGCTTATGGGCTCATCCAGTCCTCTAGCCCTCCTCACCTCCTACTCGAAAGCTATTGATCCTCTGAATACGCTTTTAATAACACTAATACCTGGGGAAAACGTGTCGGCGCCTGAGGCTGTGAATAGCTATTCAACCATGTGGATTATAGATAGAAAGGGGCTATCTTCTCTCATAGTTACTGAAGGGTTTCTAGACGAGATCTCGGGATACTCGGAGGAGCTGGGGTATATTGAGGGGGGAGACGCCCTTATATATATTATAAGGTATATTGTATCTTCTTCGAAGGAGATATACAGATCTGTTTCTGAGGATAGGGAGCTAGGAATCAGATACTATGGGCTTGCAGCTGTGATAGGAGCCCATTCAACCGTCTTTAGAGATTCTTCACATGCTATGAAATCCCTAGTATATAGAGTCTCGATAGATATTGCGATGAGGAGCATCCAGTCTATACATATTATAGCAGCTGCCCCGAGGGATATGCAGGGCTATATAGAAACCTCATACAGAGAGTTTATAAGGGGTTTCGGGGGTCTTCTAAATCACACGCTGAGCTTTGTTGAAAAGGGTGGGAGACTAGGTACATATGATCTTGTGGCTATAATAGGCTTTAGGGATAGGCCAGAGTTTGAGTGGCTTAGGAAGGCCTATGAGAGTGTGAGGAGTGGGAATCCCGAGGTGGATGTTAGCTTATTAGGTGATCAGCGTGTATAGTGGGATCTCTATAAAGGCTGGTGGAAAGACGTATTTGGCATGCTCAGCTGAGGTGATAGAATCTACTAGGATAAGGGCGGTATGCAGAGAGAGGAAGAGATTTGGGAGAGGTTTTGAGGTGGTTTTTGAGAAAAGCTTGTGGGATCTAAGGGTTAGGGAGGGGAGGGGCGTCTCAATAGACGATCTAGAGTTTATATTCGGCTCCGAGGATGAGGCATGTAGATTTGTTAATGAGATCCTCTCGGTAACATATAATAGGGTTATAGGGGAGATACAGAAGACTGTGGTGGAGTATCTAGAGAGGAGATCAGGGATACTGGGTATCTATGCAAGGCTCAGAAGATCTCCGAGATCCACATTACTGCTATTCGCAGAATCTCTGAAAGAATGTCAAGTAGACCCCATTGAATGCCTCCTCCAGAGGCTTAGAGAGGAGGTAAAGGCACTCTATAAAGGCTTCAATGAAAAGCTCAGAGCCATTCTCGCTGATGTACCAGCTGATATTCAGGAGAACATTTTGTCTGCAGTATACCTAGTAGCCTCTCTCCAGCTAAAAGCCTATGAAGAGGATCGAGAGACAATAGCC
>JAVVGE010000143.1:0-6064 GCA_032249255.1 Desulfurococcales archaeon
CATCAATAGCAATAACATCTCTAGGCTGATAAGGCTGTGGCTTGGGTATCTTCTTAGATATCCAAAGCATCATCTTATTATCTCTATAGACCAGCCTTGCCTCTCCATTTTCATAGCCATCATATCTCCTATCCCAGCTAATGATCTCGAGTTTGATCCTTCCTATGATCTCTACATATCCTTCTTTCACCCTATATCCTGATCCTGGGTGTAGGAGCATTGATAGCTTCCTAATCCTAGGCCTCCTCCCTTTCCTAGGATTGTTCCTCCAAGCCTTTGCATTTGCAAGGGCATCCCTATAGCAGTCAACAGCAACCCTTGATGGGAGCCCAAACCATTCTTTGAGTTCTCTATATAGAGTGTTGTGAACACTCCCAATGCTCCTCAAACCAAGGCTCAGAATCTTGTTTATAGCGTAGTTCAGGGCTGTGTTGTATCTTCTGAGGAGCTCTATAGCCCCAGGCTCGGGGACTAACCATCATTCCGATCGAGATGGTTAGCAAACCCTCACCGCCAGAGGCCATAGAGCCCCTCCAAAAACAAATATCTGGAAGCTAATAAAACCATCCCCGCCCTAAAGGGCGAGGCTTTCAGTTGTAATCACCCCTAGTATAGCTCTTAAAAGATATATGGTGGCATTTATCTCACCAGTTAACCCTCCGAGGATCTCGATAACTATTCTGAGGATCTTCAACGGTTTTTGAGACCTCATTGATAACTAAATCAGCTATCTCACCGGCCTTCCTAGCCTGATCCTCGGCAATCTTTTCATAAGGTCTCTCAATGCTAGCACTCGGATATTCAGTAACTATTTAGAGGATAGCCTTAGCCGGTAGACTCTCATTAACCTAAAACAAACGTGGGGCCTTACCTTACGACATAGCTTGGCAAGATCGTGCACAACATTAACCAAATATGATATTTTGGTTTGGGCTTCCGCCATGGGTGGGGAGTTAATTTCTAGGGGCTTAAAGCCCCTCGATGACAACAGGCCAAGCCTCGTTCTTTAGGGTTGGGTGTTTTTAAGCTTTCTAGGTAAATATCTATGGCTGTGATGAGGTGTATGGTTTTGAGGGTTTGGGGGTTGATGTCTCGGTTGGGCACCCCGTTAGCGTGCCCCGATGTCCCTAGGGGGGAGACCCCGAAGCGTACCCCCAACCCAATGATCTTGGGGATAGAGCCAATAAACCCCCACCAGAGGGCTAACACCCCAGACCCCAGCATAGAAAACCCTGGAAAGGGGAGGGGTCATCCAGTAGGGGAGGACCCCACAGCGTACCCTCTACCCGTGGCGGGGGCTTCTGAGGGTTAAGAGGAAGAACATTAGGATGAATACTGTTAGGGTTGATACTGACCCTCTGCTATATAGGCTAGGAGATGCTACAGCCAGGCTGTGGGGCGAGATCAACTATGAGAGGAGGCAGCAGTTCTTCCAGGAGAGGCTAACACCTGGTGAGATGAAGGAGACTGGCAGGAAGTACTACTACAAGTACAGGGATCTACTGAAGGGTAATGCTAGCCAGGTCATAAGAAAGAACGATGGTGATTGGAGATCGTTCTTCAAGCCGTTGGAGCTGAAGAAACAAAAGAGGCTACCACCACACATCAGAAAGATATTGCCACCGGGAAACTGGAAGGACAGGGCTCTGAGGAAGAGGAGGCTGATCGTGACCATCGGATCCGATAGATATTACAATCTGAAAGTCCCGCCCTTCGGGGCAGGGATGGTGTTTATATGCTCTGTATCCTTCTGTATCCTCTAGTAATTTCGATGATGATGGCTATGAAAGCGAGCCTCGGGGGTAACCTCTAGCGATAAGCTCTATATTATACAAGACAGACAAACAAGGTTAAACCTATGCCTCCGAGGCTATGATAAAATTCACGATCCAGAGCCCCTCGAAAAGAGGGATAGGGGTGACGGGCAGGAGATCTCGGCAAAGAGATCTTCTATAGAATTGAAAGAGGAGGGGTCATATGGTTAACATGGATAGAATAATGAATATAAATGGTTAAAGGGATAGATGATCTGGGTGTTAGGGTCTGTGAGCTCCGAACATACTACGTGGAGGATGCTCAGGGATTTCGTGGATATCTTGAGGCTGTATGCGCGGCTTCTACGGGTGGTGGCTGATATTGAGGAGGTGAGTGGTAAGAGTTTTGGTGATATAATGAAGGAGGGGGCTAGGAGAGGAGCTGAAACCTGAGGGTTTACTAGAGCTCTCAAAAAGGCTTCCCCCCGAGGTTTTCGCGAATTTCATAACATCGCTTCTAAGGCTATCGGTCTTGGCTAAGAGGGTCGAGAATCCCATGAGGCTTTCGTCGAGTGAGAAGAGGGAGGTGGCCTCGGAGATTGAGGATACAGCTAAGGCTATTGAGGCGGTGGTTGAGAAGCTCGGAGGCTTAGAGCAATGAAGATCCCTGGTTTAAATCTCCTACCTCAAATCCACGTCTACTTTGAGGATGCAATAAGACATCTCAGTGAGGGTGTTGCTGTGATCTCCGATCACATCTATGATTCCATTGGTAGAGTTTCCAGGGATCTCATAGCCCTAGACATAAAGTTTATAGACACAATGGGGTTCTTGACAGGAGTTGATGAGAAGTTGTTAGCACGCCTCCTAAGCACCCTGATACCGGAACCCCATAGGGTTAGGGTTGAACGCGACCCCGACTTTGGGCCTATCTTGGTGGTGGAGGTTGATGCCAATGCTAGGAGGGCTCTTAATCTATGGCTTAATATTGCCAAGATGTTACGTGGAGTCCATGTTGTTGTCGAGTGGACCGGTGAGACTGATGTGAGTGAGGATGAGCTAGCAGATTACCTCGTGAGAATAGCAGTAGCAGGGGGTTACATGCCGATAGCACTACCAGGCTTCAATGCTGTGGAGACTGTGAGAGAGGGGCGTGATAGGTGGCATACGTAGATACTAATGTGGTTGTAGCATATGGATTTAAGAACGATCCCAACCACCAGAATGCTAGGAAGATCATCGATAAGATAGGATCGCAGAACCTCATCTCATCATCCATCACACTTGTCGAGCTTTACTCCGTACTCTCGAGAAGACACGATCAATACAAGCCTCCCCCAGAGCTTAAGAAGCTTAAAGCGGACAGGCTGATATACGGGCTCGCAAGATACTTATGTTCACTCATGAACCTAAAGATATTACCTAATACACCAAAACTCGATAGACTAGATGAGCCCAGCATATACCACATCTACTCTAGAGCAATTAAGCTGGCACCAGAACTTAGCCTCAAAACCATCGATCTCTTCCACCTGGCATATGCAACTAAATTCCACTAAGACGGGCTCGTAGATTTATTTGCAACGCTAGATAGGGAGATCCTAGAGAAGAAGGATATTATAGAAATAAGATTAGGGATAAAGATCATAGGCCCATAGAGACTAAGAAATGCCACGCCAAGCCAGCTGCAGAGGTAACTTCTGAAGGGGATGATGTGATCCAGGGTTTCAACATGCCTATTAATAGGGATCTAATATATGGTAGGATCTCAGCTGTCTACGAAGCTGTAAGTAAGCCTAGGGAGCTTACCTCGAAGGAGTCGAGAGCCTGGGGTATCCATGAGAGGCACTCGATGAGGTATAACCTAATAGTGCTCGTCGAAGCTCTAGCCTCGCTCTGCCTCCATGTGGCTATCGAGTTATACAATTTAAGACCTAGATCCTATGCTGAGTGCTTCAGGGAAGTGCCACCTAGACTTGGTGTGAGATGCTCAGGTGACTTGGAGACCCTAAGTAGGTTAAGGAACCTCTTAGTCCATAGATACTGGGTCATTAGAGATAATATCGTGTACAAGAGTGTTAGTTGCCTACGACTTGGTCAACGAACATATAGAGATTGTTACTGCGTTTAAGGTATCCGAAGTAATAGACTTATAGGAAGTCGGGTGAGTAGGGGATATTGGGTAGAGATTAATGGAAGTATTATATGATGAGAAGCACGATATTCTGTACATAGATTTGGTCCCAGATATGAAAGCCAAGGAATCAAAGCCACTAGATGATGACATATTCATAGATATAGGAGAAGATGGAGAGATTATTGGAATAGAGATTTGAAGAGTATCAGCAACAATAATAGAGCCTCTAGCAAGACAGATTGCTGAAAAGGCTAGGAAAGCTCTAGAATTGATTAAAATCAAATAGTATTATGATAAGTTTGGTTGCGTAGTATTTTGAGGCTAGGCTTAGCGAGATTGCCAAGGCTATTAGGAAAGCTCTAGAAAATTTCAATGCTATTGAGAAGGTTGTGCTATTCAGGCCAACATCTCCATTTGAAAGGGCCTTTACAACCAAAAGTCCCGCTATTTATGGTGGGGATGCTTCTCTTTAGCTTGTTGTTCTGAGGTGCTTAAGCAATAACCTTTTGAAATACATGTTGTGAATAAGAAGATGTTCGAGATATACAAGTGAAGAGCTAAGCTGGTGAAGCTATGCTATTAAAGTGATTTTGGATGCTCAAGTATTTTGGAGAAAATTCTAGCAGCTTCAAGGCATATAAGACATATCTTGTAGCTAGCTAATTAAATTAAGAGTGTGGAGAACCGTCAATGCCATTATTTTTAGCAAGCTTCATCAAAATTCTTCTAAAGATACATATTTTATAACGATGGAAATATTAGGTTCGCATCGAATATTCTAGAATAGGTGTGGCTACTGTGAATGCTTCTGTGACTCTCCCAAAGCGTGTTGTTGATGAGTTGGAGAAGAGAGGTCTTGATGTGGAGGACCTCGTGCTTAGAATGCTTTCGAGGGAGCTTAACCTAGATCCTGAGATTGTTGCCGAGGCTCGTCTAGAGCTTGCTGAAAAGTATTTTGCTGATGGAAAGGAGCTTGTTGATAAGGATCCTGTTCAAGCAAGTGAGAAACTATATAAAGTAGCTGAGGAATGTGTAAAGGCACTAGCTATCCACTACAATCTCGAGGATATACTGAGAAACGTTGAGGAAAGAGGCAGATGGACAGCAACAGATCTGGAGAAAGCTGTTAAAGAGATTTCTAAGAGGGTTGATGAGCCGATCATATCTCTCTGGGATCATGCATGGGTGCTTCATGCGTGGGGATTTCACGAGGCGAAGCTAGATAGCGAATCTGTTAAAATGAGGATAAAATATGTCGAGTCTATGCTTGAGAAAACAAGAAAAATCTTAAAATAGGTGCCTCGAAACACATGCACGCATTTAAATATTCTGAGATTTTGCATCTAGTAATAACGAGCAGGTCGACGTCTCTAGCGCGCTCGGGCGCGTAGACAGGAGAGCCGAACTGAACGATCTCAACTATTCCAGGATCATACTCTAAAAGCTTACGATATATCCTCTCCAACCACTCCCCGAGATCCCTATCTAGTACATTCACTCATAGCATCTATGGAAATACTTACTATAGCGAAATATAATAGTTTTTAATATCTCATGAATCTACAAACCATAAACAAGCCAAGTATCTCTATCGAGCAACACTAGATAGCGGCCCTGAGACTCACATAAAATATCATCATTGAGGAATTAGAGGATACAGATCTTATAAATTCCATCCCCGCCCTAAAAGGGCAAGGTTTGCAGGACTTCCATATCAAATTACATAAACTTTACGGTTTACCGGAAACTGTCGACAACACCTGTTACATGAAGGTGGAATTGTTGAGCGAGAAATAGGTGAGGTTGTGATTAAATGTCTCGTGAGAAAACAACGAGAATAGTTGTATTCACTGAAGAAGTGGATTCAGAAGTGCTAGGAGTCGATGCCTTAGAAGGACTTAGATTAGAAGTAGACCCCGTGACGAGGCATCTGAGGAAGGTAGAAGCACTACTAGCACTATAACAAATCTTGGTAGCCCGAAAATTGGTAATTGCATCTATTAGTTTGTAAACACTCATCTACGATAGATAAGAGCTAGTAATGTGATTTACACTTCCTAGCTCGACCGCGTAAACTTAAGCCTGCAAGCCTACCGTATACAGAAAGGTTTAAATTATTCGTAGACATTAGTACTTAAGGGTTGAGTATGCGTTGAGCGAGGTTTTAAGCATA
>JAVVGE010000144.1:0-5988 GCA_032249255.1 Desulfurococcales archaeon
CACGCAAAGATCAAGCTTGATAGGAAGAATAGGAGGGGATATTCCACCTATCCCTAGAGAAGGAGGTCGAGATCTATAGACCAGAGAATATTAAGCCTGTCGATGTTAATGAGGATTCTGTAGCAACTCTATACGAGGCATTCGCGGTAATCCTCGAGGCAGACCTTGCTAAGGCAACTTTAGGCTATAGCTATAGGAAGGAGAGCATTTAGAGAAGATTATGGATCTGGTGGCAAAGAGGCTATGAAAAAGCTTAAGGAGAGGAAGAAGAAGAGGGACTATAGATGGAAGACAGTAAACCTAATAGTAAGGGACGCCATGAGGATTAGAGGAGTAATAGTTATTGAGAGGATCTCAGGAGAAGATATAAGGGTTATGATCGCTAGGTATAGGAATAAGCAGTTAAGGCATAGGATATATCAGAGCGCATTGAAGGGAGAGCTGAATGCGATAATAGACAAGGCTGCTAAAGAATATGAAGTGTCAGTACTTATGGTGGATCCCAGGAACACGTCTAAGATATGCCCGATACACAAGACTGTAATAGAATATGGGGAGGCTAGGATAGGGATATGTAGCAAAGGAGGTGAGAGATGGCATAGAGAGGTAGTTGCCTTGATCAATATTTATCTTAAGGCCCTCGAAGCCCTTTATGAGGGCTCTGCCCAGAAGGGCTTCGGGGTTCTTATCCTAGATGGGAGCCTGGTGCCGCTGGGCTCCATAGCCACCGGTGAACCCATAGAGATCCATAGATCTCTTTGGGGGAGGTGGAGGTCCCTCGATGCCACAGGATCAAAACCCTATGGATCAGGAAGCACAGCAACACCAAACAAATTAATACCAGCGATAATCAACAACTATCGGGGGACAAGCGGGTTGAGGATAGCAACGCGATCTACATGGAATCTAGAGGAGGCCTCTCTGTCTCGGCAACCATTCAGCCATATCTATATATCATATCTATATATCCAAGCCTCTAGATATCTACATGAGCTCCTTTTAGGTCTTAACCACGAACGCGCATCCAGGCAATGGGGAATTTGTTGCTAGCTCTTTAAATCCATAAATCCATATAGAATCTAAAAAGCTCCGGCGATGTTACAATGAGGTTTAGGATAATGCTTCAAGGGTTTGGGGTGTTAAGTTTAGGGTTTGAAGCCCCAGAAATGTCTAGTGAGTGGATAGGTTAGAGTAGAAGGTGGGTGAGATGAATTAGGAAAAATAGGTTATAGCTTATGCCATATGTGTTACTAGATGTATACTGATAGGATCATGAAGATGACTGTTAGCACCATGAGAATCATCTCTATCTCAGAGACCCTTTTGATCCTCTCAGCCTTCTTGGCTATTATTATGCTTTTCTCTGTATTGTTTCTTATAGTGGTTGTAGTGCCTGGTCCTCCTTCTTTCTTCATATCGCCAAGCATCTTATACATTCTGCTCGATGAAACCCCTAGGTATATTCCCATTATAAATACTATTGCGCCGAGGAAGATTCCCAGGGTCAGTATAGCGCCTCCCAGGGTTCTTGGCAACGATAGCAGATCTCCAGCTGTGAGCATGTAGAGGAATATGAGACCCGAGGCTATGGTTATTATGGCTACTGGGAAGAAGAACTTCGAAGCCATCTCCATCAGCGGTATCTCCATTTCTAAGGGCTCTCCTTGAGGGCCTCTTAGACTTCTGATAGCGCTCATCACAACCAAGTCAAAGATCACTGTAGCGCCGACCCAGAGTGCTCCGAAGAGGATGTGAATCAGTGCTACTATGGTCAGCCCACTAGCTATAGCTATTCACCGAGCAAATTCTATATCTATATATAAAAATACAGGGACTACATCTAGCTACAATATAATACTTATTACATTTATGATATAGCCCTGAATAGATGGAGGGATCGATTAACAGCCCAGGAGAGATATAGGGATGAAAGCCTTATAAAGGCATGGACAACAGAATCACTACCGACCTCCTCCCCGCCCTGAAGAGCAAGACTTCCAATTATAAAAACAAGCGAGTGGAAATTGAAAGAATGTCTTGCTCTATATCGCGATATATAATCAATATAGGCATTTCAATGTATGCTTGTTTATAAGCGTTCTTACAGAAGTATAACTTGTAATACTATGGTCGGCAGGAGAAGAACTACTGTAAGAAGTATTAGAATTGATGATAATGTTGATCGCGTGCTGAAGGAAGATGCCGAGTCTATTGGGATAAGCGTTAACTCCCTGATATCAATGATACTCACCAAATACATTAAGTGGGATCGGCTGGCTAGTAGATATGGCTTTGTAAGCATAACTAAGGAAGAGCTGAGATCCATACTTAATTCCGTGGACCGCGACAAGCTAGCTACAACAGCAGAGGAACTGGGCTCCGAGATTCCCAAGAGCCTCATGCTATTCTGGTTTAAAGAATATAATCTAGATGTGTTCCTCCAATACCTATCGATGATCTGCTCCTTCAGCGGGGTTGCTGAGTATGAAGTCAATGTTTCAGGGTATATCTATACTTTAGCAATACACCACGATCTAGGCCGCAACTACTCGGAATATCTAGCTAGATTCTTCAGCAAAACCCTCAAATCGATCATAAAAACAGATCCAGAGGTAATGGTTAATGGTAATGAGGTTGTGCTGAAGTTCGATATACATAGACTATATAATAAGAACCTCAGCTAGATAGCATAATTATAAAAGCCGAGTAGAACTGTTTTGCCTTAAGTTTGATGTTGAACTTCTTCATAGAGTTTTTGAGATTCTGAGGTCTATGGATGTTGTGATGGTGTAGGGGAACCCTTTGGGAGATATCAAGCTTGCCGGAACCTATTCTATTCCCCCGTTGGAGATGCAAAGGTTTGGAGTTCTGGTTTCATAGGGCTTGATCAAAGACATCAAGCCCTATGAAACCAGGATCCCCACCGCATTAACCCTCTATACATATAGTCCTTAACCATCGATAATAGCTGCAATATCTATATCTTACATACTGGAAATGTTTTTGCGTTTGACAGCGATCTAAACCTCTTTGCAATTATCACAGCTGGGTCCAGTTACCTCTGCCAGCCCTTCCTATATATCTGATGCAGGCAACACGCTATATGAATCGATCACCCAGATCCTCCAGCCACAGCCCATGCCCTTCATTGTAGGTGGCGAGCTTGAGAGTCCATCAACAGGCCCCAGTATGATGAGAAACTATTCAGAGGGTATATTAGGCTTTACATATCTTTAGCTATAGCGTCTATACTGATCACTGCTTTTATATGTATCAGAAAAAGGAGAAGCCTAGAAGATCTAGCTGGATAGTTTTGATTATTAGAACTCTATATTATATGAGACTTAACGGCTTTCCTAGATCTCATCAAATATTGAGGCCGTGTGACTTTCAAAACATATTAAGCGTTAGGGCCTCTCCTCCAACTCTCTCCCTCGACTCGATAAAAGATCTGTTTTGCTGGTCTCAAAGCGTTGAACCCCTCTAACTAGGGGGTCTTATAGAGACGTCTCACCAATCATGAGATTAGGGAATGCAGCTTTAGGTTTTCAGTGAACACTTTTGTTGACTTAAGTATAGGCTTGGGAATTGAGGAAATATCTCTGTTAATAAAGAGGCGGGTTCTTAAGAGCTCAAAACCTTACTCATATAAAGATGCTATCAGTTGTACTCTATTGTAAGTATTCAATATATTTCCCACCAAATTGGAGAACTGTGTGTGATAGATTATGCCACGGCTTTCAAGGCATTCAAGCCATATATTTAGGGCTATAGCTCTGCTTTTTCTATGCCTATCACTAATTCCTTTAGGAGCTGCTGAAACAACTTATGCCCAGAGTAGTAGAAGATACTACAATAATGCTTGAGAAGGCTAAGGCAGGAGTCGCTCTTATTGTAATCCAGATAACAGCTTATATAATCTGGGGAGATTTCGCTTCATATCTTCAAAGGGTGGGTTTGCCCCCTATAGTACAGGTTAAGATGGGCGGCACATGTACAGGCTATATAGTCACCCCAGATGGGTACGTTATGACCGGAGGACACTGTGTTAATAACTTCGAATCTGAGCTAACGAAATATATCTACCTTCTAGAAGATTTTGTGAATAAGTATGCTCAAGCCTATATAAAGACCACTGGGAGGAGCCTGAGCAATGACCAATTGTCTTCATTGTTTAACGCTGTCGTTAGCGCTTATCTAACGAACAAGCTGAAGATCCAGGACTATAAGTTGCAGGTATATGTGGGCTTGGGCAAGGTAGTATCTGGAATAGGCAATATTGGAAAGCTGTACCAAGCCAGAGTCATAGATTCGTCTCCCGCTGAGAGGGGGGATCTAGCTCTTCTAAAAATAGACGTGATCAATGCACCATCACTTATCGTTGCAAAAGAAGATATAGGAACAGGGGAGAGGGTCTGGTCCATCGGATACCCAGGTGCTGTACAGAGGTTCTTCAGCCAAGAGAGCCTGTACGAGCCAACTATAACAGAGGGAACTATAAGCGGCTATAGAGAAAAACCAAGTGGAATAAGAGTCCTCCAATCAGATGTATATGTAGCTGGAGACTACTAGAAAAACATCACATATACGAAGCCGATGCTTTGCAGATCGCATCAACTAAATACATAGGTGCCTCTCAATTCTTGACAGGAATAAGCGACTAAGCGAAATAGCGGCACTAGAGAATCTGAATAGCATATACCTAGGATAAGGATTCAGGTTCGGCTCCATATCACTGGGCTCCACCCGCTCGAGGAGATCCCAACCCACGGTTGTGGAGGCCCCGCATCTTGTGCTTCTCTACTCTCTCGGTATCTATGTGAGCCCGCTTTGGTCTCCACAAAATACCCGCATCTGGGAGATCTCTAAAGATTTTCTTTGGGGGCACATAAGCTGTTGGAGCTATCTCTGATATTCTCTTATGCATGCTCCTTCAGGGTGTTCTATGGTTCTTCTTCCTCCTAACCCTATTCCTTACTATCAAGATCCTCTTTCTCCAGATCCTCGTACACGTGGACAGTTTATAAGAATAATCTTCTCAAACCTACCGAGAGCTCTACCAAGAGCTTGTTCGCGAAGTCCATTTCCCTGTTCCTCTCATACAATTCTCTCCTATCCCCTTCTCTGGGCAAATACTTTTTCTTCTCGTATATGATCTTCATTCTCCGAAGAGACCTGGGATCAGCGTAGATAAACCCATGCTCACTTATTGCCTTCTAATAATAACTCACTGATATCCCAGCCAATAACCCTCATCCTTATCATACTTAATTATAAGCTCTCCTACAGCCTAGTCTCTTTCCATGAGAATAAAACAGGCGTTTCCCTGGTCTTAGTGTTATCCTAATGGTTTTAGCCTCGTAGTCAGCCATTATGAGGCGATCTTGCATCTTGCGAATCTCCTCCTAATCCTGTACTTGATCTTCCTGACCTTTCCCTATAGATATCTCTTCCTCCACGATTTCATTATTGAGTATATTATTCTAATAACAGCATCAACTCAGTGACTAGTGTAGGGGCATTCCCTTAGAAGAGTATCTCATACACTTTTCTTGAAAAATCTATTAGCTGGGAGAATCGGTCTCTTGATCTTATCGCCAATGCAGATCCTGATAACCACTAGCAACCTGGGAAGCTCATACTCTCACTCAACATTACTCCAAATCTATCGCCTACAACTCACTACGGATAATTACAGAGCGATATAGGGCTATATAAACATTCTAGGGTCACGTTTATTCGAGATGGATTGAGATGAAAGGTGTTGAAAGAAAAGAAGAGCAGAGCATTGTGAGAAGTGTCCTCGAACATCTTAAATCCCATGTGACTTATCCGGCAAGTGGTGCCGAGGTGCTCGAGGCATGCAATAAAGG
This sequence comes from Desulfurococcales archaeon, assembly GCA_032249255.1. Classification (GTDB taxonomy): domain Archaea; phylum Thermoproteota; class Thermoprotei_A; order Sulfolobales; family AG1; genus AG1. Next base: position 5,874 of record JAVVGE010000144.1, read on the forward strand.
TGCAGATCTGCCTAGGGCCGAGAGAACATGGCTGGCCCAGGCTCTGAAGGATTCGCAGAATAAGAGATACAGCGATCCGATCGAGGTTCTAAGGGATATAATAACGAAGGTCTAA
>JAVVGE010000145.1:0-5915 GCA_032249255.1 Desulfurococcales archaeon
TCGGCTTTACCTTCCTAGCCCTCCCCCTTAGATATCTCTTCCTCCAGGATTCCATGATCGAATAAGCTGTTCTGATAACAGCATCTACCCAGTGTGCTGCGTAGGGATTATCCTTCATAAGCTCTTCTCTAAGCCTTTTCTTGAAAGCCCTGTCCCTCGGAATTATTGGGACATGCATCTTCAAACCTCTGATCACGACCAGCTTTTTACCTTTTCTAACAAGCTCTGGGAAGCTGTATTTCTACTCAATATTATCCCAGATTATATCTATAGCATTCTGTAGAGCCTTGACATACCATGTTATCAGCCCCCAAACCCTGTCATCCCTTATAGGCACAGAGCATGATCTCACAAGCTCAAGGGTCTTCAATGAGCTTCATCTCACAAACCTCCTTCGGTCTAAGCAACTCCACTCCCAAATAAAGAAGTTAATACCAACCCTTATAAACTTTTATGAAACCCAAAACAGTTTCTTGAGGCTCTGCACACCCAGATCTAGCAGATATTATTATCTCGTCATCGAGATAGCTAGGGATTTTACGTTTATAAGCTTAAGTCCAGCATCTCCATTCCAACCTGTAATTGATAATAAACAAATTTAAAACGTTCCCGCTATCGTAAAAAGGGATACAGCCTTAATCCTTTGAAACTGAATCTTGGGCATTCCAGTGAAGCGTCCTTAAGATCTAGTGACTATTAGAACACCTTGTTTCTCTCCTTGCCGGTCTTTCCTCTCCCCTCTTCCTCGAGTAGCTCTTATTAATAGGCTTAACCTCATGATCTCTAGGAGCTTTCCAAGCGATTCTATCAAGCCCATGAGATGCTCCCTTAGCCATAGAGCACCCGAGATCCCTACTAATATAGCTAATCTGACTACGGGATATCTTCTTAACTTTACCAGTTATAATTCCCAGTCTTAATGTAGAAAAACCATTGATCTAGAAGAGCTAGAACTTTTTAAAGAATAATAGTTCGAGAACCGGCTTTAGAAACCCGCCTCTTTGGAATGAAGTATATGGATATCATGATATTATAATTAGATATACCCTTATAGATCCTTTTCTCACGACTTTTCATTCTGCCCCTCAGTGTTTGTTGACTTTCTGAGCATTGCTCTTAGGAAGGCTTCTTGTGGTGTGTCTCTATAGTGTTCAGCTTTTTCGGCTAGTATTTCTAGCTCCTCTATTGTTGCGTATTCCAGGGGCTCTCCTCTCATATTGTTTCTCGTCCACTCGCTAAGTAATCTCTCCATTATCTTCGAGACATCCTTATCTGAGTAGAATAGTGCCTTGACCCAGTCGTTTCTGTTCTCCTCTATGTTTGCTATTATCACGTTTATCAGGCTCTTTCTTCTATCGTTTGACAATTACCTCCCCTTTTCTAATCACTCAACGGCATATATATGGTGTTTATTTTGTTTCTTGGTGAATTAAATATAGGGAATGGGTTTGTTTGACTGGGATGAGCTGGGGAGCCGAGTTTATAGAGGATATGCTGGGAAAGCCTTTAAGGGGACAACGACTGTCGGGCTTGTGACTAGAGAGGCGGTTGTGATGGGTGCTGATAAGAGGGCTACTTCAGGGATGTATATCGCTCATAAGAATGTGAGGAAGATAGAGCCTATAGATAATAGGGCTGCGCTCACCATAGCAGGGCTTGTGGCAGACGCTCAGACCCTTGCTGACTTTCTGAGATATAGATCTAGGCTATACTACATAACGACCGGTGTGCCCATGAGTATAAAGGCCATGGCTAGTCTATTAGCTCTTGTTCTAAATAGCACGAAGTACTATCCATTCATTGTCCAGCTTCTTCTGGGGGGGATAGATGATAGGCCGAGGCTATACCAGATCGAGCTCTTCGGCGATGTGACGGAGGAAAAATATGTTGCGACTGGTAGTGGGAGCCCGATAGCTATAGGTGTTCTTGAGTCGGGGTACTCTGAGGATCTATCCGTGGACCAAGCGACCAACCTTGCTAGAGAGGCCATATCAGCGTCTATAAAGAGGGATGCATATACCGGTGAGGGGATAGATATAGTAACTATAACCAGGGATGGGATTAAGAGTCTCTACTTTCCAGTCAGATAGCGTTGAGAGCTAGAGATCTCTATAGAGGATGATTCTTTGTGAGGGATAGAGTCCTCGACGAGATAAGAAAGGTTATAGTGGAGAACATACCCCAAGAGGCTGAGATGCGTAGAGTAGAATTCGAGGGCCCCTATCTAGTGATCTATGTTAGGAACCCCGGTTTCCTCAGATCCGAGACATCGGCTGTTAAGAACATAGCCAAGGTCCTCAAGAAGAGGGTCGTAGTAAAAGTAGATCCACAGGCTAGGAAAAAACCTCTGGAGGCGAGAGCCGAGATCCTCGAGATCATACCTCCCGAGGCCGGGGTAGAGGAGAAAGATATAGAGTTCGATGAAATACTGGGCGAGGTGGTTATAAAGGCGCTCAAGCCCGGCCTGGTCATAGGCGGCGAGGGGGAGAACCTGAAGAAGATATTGGTTGAGACGGGGTGGAGGCCCAGGGTGGTTAGAAAGCCGCCAATAAGATCGGCTCTTCTAGAGGGCATCATAAACTATATCATGGATGAGAGTGATTACAGGCTTAAGTTCCTTAGAAGGGTTAGTGAGAAGATCCATGTGGAGCCGCTCTTCAAGAACGAGCCTGTGAGAATAACAGCTCTCGGGGGCTTCATGGAGGTCGGGAGATCGGCTATTCTCCTCGAAACACCTAACAGCAAGATCCTCCTGGACTTCGGGCTAAATCCAGGGATCAACACGCCTCCTAACATGTATCCGAGGATAGATATGATCAACCTATCGCTAGAAGAGATAGACGCTGTGGTTGTGACACATGCCCACGTTGATCACTGCGGGCTAGTCCCATTCCTCTTTAAATACGGCTATGATGGTCCTGTATATGCGACAGAGGCTACTAGGGATCTTATGGCCTTGCTGCAGCTAGATATACTGGATGTTGCTAGAAGGGAGGGAAACCCCTTACCCTTCACCCAGAAAGAGGTTCAGAAAATGGTTCTCCACACAATACCCCTTAAATATGGGGAGACCACGGATATAGCGCCTGATATAAAGATAACCCTTTACAACGCTGGACACATACTCGGGTCTGCCATGGTGCATATATTTATCGGAGGTGGGGGTAGCACCTATAATATCCTATATACGGGCGATATAAAGTATCAGAGGACAAGGCTGCTGGAGAGAGCTGATACCGAGATACCGAGGGTCGATGCAATAATTATGGAGAGCACCTATGGTGCAACAGATCTCCCGCCCAGGGATGAGGCTGAGGCGAAGCTGATCGAGATAATAAGGAGGACTATTGAGAGGAAGGGCAAGGTTTTGATCCCTACCCTCAGCGTGGGAAGGGCACAGGAGATCATGCTAGTCCTTAGAACGGCTATGATGGAGAAGAAGCTCGAAGAGATCCCAGTATATATAGAGGGGATGATAGATGAGGTCACAGCTATACACACAGCCTATCCAGAGCTCCTATCTAGAGAAGCATTCGCCCTCTTTAAAGAGGGCGAGAATCCCTTTAGCTACCACACATTCAAGAGGGTTGAGGATAGAAGGGCCAGAAGCGATATAGTGGAATCTCAGGAGAGCAGCATAATAATGGCCACAAGCGGCATGCTAACAGGGGGTCCTGCGCTAGAGTATTTTAAGCTAATGGCAAGCGATCCGAGGAACACACTGATCTTTGTAAATTACCAGGTAAAGGGAACCCTCGGCAGAAGGATCAAGGACGGTGAGAAGGAAATACAACTTCCCGAGGAGGACAATAGAATAACCAACGTAAAGGTTAACATGGAGATACAGAGCGTTGAGGGCTTTTCAGGACACAGCGATAAAAGACAGCTAATCAGATTCTTAGGGAGCCTACCAACACCCCCAAAGAGGATCATACTAAACCACGGCGAACCAAGCGCAATAAACTCTCTTAAAAAAGAGATAATAGAAAGAAGCAGTGGCAGGATAAGATTTGCAGAGATCGAGACACCAAGCGTTCTAGACACTATAGTGTTAACCAAGTGAGCCACACATCCTCAAAGAACAGATCTTCTATTCCCAGATCTCGAACAATGGCTCCTCTTCAAAAATCCTTAGACATCCAATGAATATTCAGGCAAGTTAATTCTCGCTAAAAACCAACTGCTTGTCCCCCGATGGTTGTTAATTGTCGCCGGTATTCATTTGTTTTGGGTTGCTGTGCTTCCTGATCCACAGGTTTTGATCCTGTGGCATCGGAGGACTTCTACCTCTCCCACAGAGATCTTGGAATCTCTTGGGCTCATGGGTGGCTGTGGAGCCCAGCTGCATGGTGCTCCCATCTAGGGCTAGGCTTAAGAACCCGAAGCCCTTCTGGGCATAGCCCTCATACAGGGCTTCGGTCTCGGGAGCTCTAAGCATCATCGCATCCCGAGGTCTCTCCACGTCCAGGTCTAGCAGATATTATTGCCTCATCATCAATACAATTAGGGATTAGATGCTTATAAGCTTAAGCCCAGACAGCAAACGAATATAAAAGCATTCCCACTACCATGAAAAAGGATACAGCCCGGATAGCTCAAGCATCCATAGTATTTGGAAGGGCTGGGGAAACCATAATTAAGCCATTAGTCTTGCGCTATTCTTTGGGGAACTATTCCCTTAAGTATATTTCTTAACACCTCTATGACCAGAAGCGAGAAGGTATAATAATTGTCGTGCTGATAATCTCTGCAATATTGCAGGTCTCCATATATTTCGAAGATCTCGCTACCCTAATCATAGTCTTTTAATATATAGTGTCTATCTACACATCATAAGGCTCTCACGATCAATCTATGGGATTTGGTAACTCTACTTAGACGCTAGTGGCGTTAAGCAGATCCTCGTCTTCAGAGACCAGTTGGTTTAGAGCTGTTTGGGTTGTAGTCTTTTTCATGATAGTAGAAATCTTTCTATATTCTTTCATTATCAATTAATGGTTGGAGTGGAGGTTTAGGAACAAAGAGAGGTCCAGGAATAATGGCTAGGAGGATGAAAAAGAGGGATGAGAAGTGGATGTGGGTTGCAAAGCCGGGCGACAGGATCTTTATTAGTAGAACCGCTGTTCTACCCTCAAAGCAATTATCTAAGAGAGAATTCAGGGCATTAGAAGAGATCGTGAATATATACCAAAGATGCTTGGAGACGTGCTTCCCCACGCATCTAGGAATATTACTGAGAATTACTATAGGCTTAAGAGTGGGAAGTATCGAGAGCTAAGGAATATCTATCCAGATATCCCATCCCACTATGTTCACGGAGTTTGCCAGGATGCTGTTGAAAGAATATCCTCTCCAAGGAGGAACAGGGCTAGACAATACTCTAGAGAGATCTTCAATGAGCTTGTTAAGCATCTAGGTCTAGGGAAAAGGGATCTTAGGAGTAGGAGGGTTGTGAGACATCTCTGGAAGAAATCTTGGGAGATTGCTTGACATCAGGTAGATCTTGAGATGATGGAGGGCAAACTAGTGCCTAGGATCAATAGTGTTAGCCTATGGCTAGTTGATGACCAGTATGGAAACCAGTAAACCCAACCAAGATCAGGATTAATGGTTTTGAGAACTTTTTTCACAAGCGCTGCTATTAATACTCATAGGGGCTGGGTGCACCTCGATCTAGAGCCTTCTAAGGAGTTCTACAAGCTATTGGCCAGAGGCTTTAAGCCGAAATCCCATGCAAAGATCAAGCTTGATAGGAAGAATAGGAAGGCGATATTCCACATATCCCTAGAGAAGGAGATTAAGATCTATAGGTCAGAGAATATTATTAAGCCTGTCGATGTTGATGAGAATTCTGTAGCAGCTCTATACGAGGCATTCGCAGTAATCCTAAACAGATCTTGCCAGGACAACCCTGG
>JAVVGE010000146.1:0-5880 GCA_032249255.1 Desulfurococcales archaeon
TAATTATCTTGATTGAATCGATATAAAGAGCAATCATCGTCCTTTAGGCGGGATGCGGTTTTATAGGGTTTTTATCTTGATTATTTAGTGAGATTGGTTCTTGGTGGGCGCCTATCCTTTCAATATCCTGGCGGAGAAACCTTCCTAATATGCGGCGGTAGCCTACCCTGTTTCCTTAGATCCAGTTGCTTGAAGAACTAATTCCAAGCCTCATCATTCTTCTGAATAACAGCCTGAGCATTAACACCTAGAACCTCATTATACCTAGTTCCTCTTTGTTCTTTTTAAGCTCGCCCTTGAAGAACGCTTGCTTCTTCTCATAGTTAAGCTCATTCCACAGCATAGCACATGCCAAGCCTATATCAAATAATACCTCATCCTCATATTTATTCGGGAATAGAACTACTCTATTAGTCCTCCGCCTACCCCTCTTCCTCCTCTCTATCTGCTTTTTGAAGGCTTCCAGGGGGTCGGGGTCTTCAGTGGGCATGCCTCGGAGATTCCCCCGCCGGACATCTTCTAGCATATTTGCCCGCCAAGACCGACCCCCACTAGATAACACGATGAAAACCCTATAAAAAATACCCCGCCCTAAAGGGCGTGGCTTACCCATTTATTTAATTCACAACTGTAAGGTTCGCTTTTCAAGGCGGGGAGGTATAGAGAGCTTATAAGTGTTCTTGCTTATATCTTTTATTGATGTGTTGAGTGTAGGCAAGCTTAGCAGGCGAGGAGCCCATACCTCTGGGGCTGGCGGGGGGCTGAAATCGTGATGCTGCACCCGTAAGGGGCTTCCGAGAGATGAGAAGAAGCCCCAGAGGGTGCAGAAAACTCCCTGGTTATCGGGGAGCCGCCAGTATCTCTCAATACTGGAGATGTTTTATTTAGGTTTATTCTATATTTAAGCTTTCTATGAATCTGTTTCTCGGGCTATATGGCTGAGCACGCTGCTCCAGTAGCTGTTGATGTTATTAGCTCGATCCTCGCTGATCATGTTAGGAGGGTTATTGAGAAGGCTCTTAGGGGTGAGAAGCTTAGCGACTGGGAGGTGGGCTATCTACTAATAGATTCCATCGAGAGGAGGCTATCGGCGAGAATAGATGCTATAGAGAAGAGCCTATCAACAAGGATAGCTACTGTAGAGAAGACCCTGGCAGAGCTGAGAACAGATCTAGATAAAAAGATCAAAGATCTGAAGGAGGATCTAGATAAAAAGATCTCGGAGGCTAAGAGCGATCTAGATAAAAAGATCACAGAAGTTAAAAACGATCTTGATAAGAAGATCAGCGAGGTAAAGGATGATACTAAGTATCTAAAGTGGAGCCTAGACCAGCTAAGAGACAACGTGATAAATGTATTGGTTAAGGAGCTCATATCAAGAAAGAGCTAGGAGATTAAGAAAAGGCAGATGATCCCTTCCTCGCATCTCTAGGAGGCTTTTTCTCCCTTGGACTGTTGTCTGTTCTCCGTCTGAATGCGTTCTCATCCCTATCAGCATACCCATAATAGGAGCATTACTCTACAGGCCGGAGCCACTGCTTCTACAGAATCATTGGACTTCTACTACCATAGGCCTCCTCTCCACGGGACGAGGCTTTTTAATGTACGAGGAGAGATTAAAGATCGTGAACTTAAAAGAGCAAAAAGACCACAATAGGCTTGTTGTATAAGGAACTTAAGCAACATTATAGCGTTGATGAGGCTTATGATTACAAACTGGAAGCCTCGACCTTTAGGGCTGGATAGGTCTTGTGCTTTTAAACCTTCTAGGGAAATATCTGCCACTGTGATAAGTATAGATATGGCTTTGGGGGTCGGGGGGTTAATGTCTCAGATGATCACCACGTGTGGGTGTCTCGATGTTCCTGGAGAGTCCGCTTGTCTCCCGATGGTCATTGATTGTCGCTGGTATTCATTTGTTTGGGGCTGCTGTGCTTCTTGATCCACAGGGATGTTATAACATCCCTATGGCATCGGGGGACTTCCACCTCCTCCACAGAAACCTTGGGATCTCTGTGGGCTTACCGGTGGCTGTTGAGCCCAGCAGCACGGTGCTCCCATCTATGCTTGGAACCCCGAAGCCCTTCTGGGCGTTGCCCTCATAAAAGGGCTTCGGTCTCGAGTGCTCCAGAGGTCATCGCTTCCTGAGGTCTCTCTACGCCCAGGTCTAGCAGAGATATCACTTCATCATCAAAATAATTGTGAACTGAATGCTTATAAGTTTAAGCCCGGACAACAAACGAGTATAGAAGCATTCCTACTACCATGAAAAGGATACAGCCCCTGGGAGTCGCTATAGCAGGCTATGCTATTGGAATAATAATGCTCCTAAGACCCCAGCTCGCATTAATGGGGATTGGGGACTTCATAGTATCATCAATACCATACATAGTTATAATAATAGCCCTCGCACTAGCCTCGATATTTGGTAGGAAAAGCCTGGGCTCTCATGTATAATCTCCTAGCTTTTTACCGGTTATTAGGCTATTCTATTGCTTGTTCTACTCATATCTAGTGATTTTGCTTTCTGATCTGGTATTTAGCGATCCTATAAGCTTGATTGCTAGTATTAGTGGAGCTGTTACTGTTACTGCTATTGTTGATGTTTCTATGGCGTTTCTATATCCCCCGCTTATTGTTATTATTGTTGGGGGTCCTATGAGCGCTCCTAGATCGAACATTGCTGTGTATATGCTAGAGGCTGCTCCCCTCCTGTGCTCGGGTACTCCTAGTAGTGAGATTATCTGGAGTGAGGGGAATAGGAGGCCCATTCCTGCTCCTGCTATTGTTGCTGATATAATGGCTATAGATCCTTCTGGGTTTGATGCTATGAGCATATATCCTGCTATGCTTGCTATAGATCCCGTGATCGCTGTTGCCCAAGGGTCTGGCTCTCTGACTGCTATTAGGGCTAGTCTCGATGCTAGGCTTGTTATGGCCATTAGTGTGAAGAACATAGCTGTCTCGAATGCTGACAGTCCTCTCACCTCGTGTAGGGCTGGGAGGAAGTAGGAAATCGATTGATAGCCCACTACATAGAAAAATAGAGATGCTGATGCTAGTGTGAATGACGCGCTGAGTAGCCCTCCACCCTTTTCACGGGGCCTTGCATAGATCCTTGGAAGTCTATAAGATACACTAATTCCTGCCGAGGCTATTGAGAACACTATTGCTAGTATGTAGACAAGGCCCCAGGATCCTATGGATAGAGCCACTCCGAAAACCGAGGGCCCCACTATGAACCCAAGACTCCACATCAGACTCCTCCAGAGAATAGCTCTAGAAGCCATCTCGCCCGAGATGCTCGCCGAGTACAGGGATGCTGGTATAAAGAGGGCAACAGATGCTCCATGAATGAGCCTACCCATATAGATTGGCTCTAGACTGCTTGATACCATATATAGCAGGCATGCTATAGATCCTAGAATAGATCCGGATATCATGATGACCTTAGCATACCCCTTATCGCTCAACACACCAACAACCAGCCTGAGGGGTATGGATGTAGCAGCATAGCTACTCGCAAGAAGAGACACGCTAGCCTCGTTAGCACCCAGAGAGACGGCATATCTGGGGAGATATGTAGAAGCGCCGATAAGGGCTATCACATATAACAGAGTAGATATATTGAGAAGCCACTCATTTATAGAGACACCTCCAGGCAGGATCCTAGAACACACACCAAAACCCATAGGGGTACAACCGCTAGGTTATTATAACATATATGGCCTATTAATCTATCCAGAAACTGAGGATAGGAGCATGCTAGAAGCTGGATCGCTATGTCTAGGTGTAGGTGTTGTAGGTGTTCTAAAAATCTCTCCAATCCTAAGGGGCGAGACTTTTTGTCGCAACCATGACTATTTCGAGCAAGCTCCTGCTCTATTTTTCTTCTTTTTATAGCTGCATCAAACACTGTTCGAGCCTAGTGGGCTCTGCAAAGGATATGGTGTCCAGAGTTTTATAAGGGCTTTGCGAGCTATTCTGAGGTTCTATTCTTTCTGTCTAGCCTGTATCCTAGGCTCAGGATTCGGTTATAAAGTCCACTACTTCTGGCGTTGCTCCTAGGATAGTGGCCCCTGTTATGCCTCTGGCCTCTAGTTCTGGGTTTCTGTTAGGTATTCATCCACTAATGTTCAGATTGCTTGCATCGACGAGATCGATCCTGTTAAGAGTGATGGGAGAGTCATTGTAGTCTCTTCAGGAGATCGTGTATATATAATGGATGTATCTAGGAATTCCCTAATCTCTGTGGTACCCCTTAAAGAAGGTGCTAGAGAGGTTTTCCTGTGGGGTAGTTATCTCGTTATCCCAGGGGCATAGGCTCTGCCCCGCCGTGGGGGTAATCTTTAGTCATAGACGCATAGCTGTTTATAACTCCAAAAGTAATTATATATTGATTTAGATATGTTCTTAAAACCAGGCGTAAAGATCGGTCCAACGGATCGGAAGAAACTCGTCCTAGCCTGGTGGCCATTCTCGATCATAAGCTTCGACAGCTGTCCAGAGAACATGTTCCTAGTAGATCTAGTCGTGGCCTCAGAATCGAGAGACCCGCTCCCCATAGTTCTAACAATGAGGAGATACAGGGATAGATATCGTCTGGAGCCCTCACCCCCCGTTAATGTTCCACTTATTGTTACTAAGGGCGTAGGGCCCTCACAGATACTGGGATCTATATTAAAGATCTACAGAGATTTGAGGGATAGGATACCTGCTAGGGAGGAGATAGATATTAGAAGCCTTAGAAGGATGGTCACACAGATAAGGGGTAAAAGACCCCACACGCTAGAAGAAGCCCTAGCAAACCCTATAACCAGAGGGATACTCTCTGAGATCCTGGAATCTATATGCATTAAAACCGATAATGTGAGGATATCCAGCTATATACCTCTATATATTTTAATTGGAGCTGACATGGTTAAGAAGGAATTCTATATATATATGGAGAGAAAGCTGAGAAGCACCAATCACGAGGTATATGCACTAGAATTAGAAGGAGTTGCCGCAGTGTTAAATAAATATCAGAATCCCGGGATACACGGCGAGGCAATAGGTAGCGACTATATATAATATAAGATGATATTCCATCCTATAGGACGGAATATGTGGGGTTCTTATGAACCAAGATGTCTATCTATGGCTAGAGGATCTAAGCAGTCAAGAGACTCTTAGATGGGCGGAGAAGCAGGATCTAGTAGCTAGGAGAGTTGTCGCTCGCTATGGGGAAAGGCTGTATGCGAGGTTTGTAAAGCTATATGAGGAACCCATATACTACTTCTTCAAGGTGTCTCTTAGGGGGTATTTCTACATGTATAGATCTAGGGATTATAGAGTAGGGATTGTGTATAGGGATGGGGAGACGGAAGACCTAGTTATTTCGAGCAGACTGGGTAGGAAGGCGATCATAACTAATTACTACATAGACGATGGGGGAGAATGTTGGCATACTATTATTCAATAGGGGGAAAGGACGTAGGTAGGCTAAACGTCATGGATATAGAGAGTGGCGAGATCATAGATACTATGGAGGGCTCTATCAGTAATATCCTATTTCTTGAAGGAGGTAGATATTACTATGTTAGATTATATGGAGTTAGATTATATAGATCGGGGAAATGCCCAGATGGTGTATCAGCTCCCTGCGCAAGGGTGTTTCTCAGGACTCTGGCAAGGATGAGATGGTATTCGGCTATGGAGTAGGAACCTCCAACTTTATAACCCTTAAAAGTTCTCCAGACGGATCCAAGGCCCTCATTAATGTCATCTATGGGTGGAGGAGCTCCACACTATATCTAGGTGATCTCATGAGGCCAAACACATGAGTTAGGATCTATGGGGGCGATCACATGTATCACCCAATAGACTATATAGATGGGT
>JAVVGE010000147.1:0-5867 GCA_032249255.1 Desulfurococcales archaeon
AGATGTGCTTCCCCATGCATCTAGGAATATTATCGAGAGCTACTATAGGCTTAAGGATGAAAAGTACTACGAGCTAAGGGATATCTATCTAAATATACCATCCCACTATATACATGGCCTATGCCGAGATGCTGTTGAAAGGGTATCTTCTCTAAGGAGGAACAGGGCTAGGCAATACTCTAGAGAGATCTTCGATGAGATCGTTAAGCATCTAGGATTGGGGAAAAGGGGTCTTAGGGGTAGGAGGGTCGTGAGATATCTCTGGAGGAGATCTTGGGAAATAGCTCGGCACCAGGTAGATCTAGAGATGATAGAAAGAATACTAGTGCCTAGGATCAATAGTGTTAGCCTACGGCTGGTTGATGACCACGTATGGAAACCAATAGACGCTACTAAGATCAATATAAATGGTTTTGAGAACATTTTCTTCACAAGTGTTGCCATCAATACCCATAGGGGCTAGGTGCACATAGATCTAGAGCCTTCTAAGGAGTTCTACAAGCTTTTGGCCAGGGGTTTTAAGCCAACATCCCACGCAAAGATTAAGCTTGGTAGAAAAAATAGGAGAGTAGCTTTCCACCTATCCCTTGAGAAGGAGGTCGAGATCTACAAGCCAGAGGATATTGTTAAGTCTGTTGATGTTAATGAGAACCCAGTAGCAACTATCTACGAGGCATTCGCAGTAATCCTCGAGGCAGACCTTGCTAAGGCTACTTTAGGCTATAGCTATAGGAAGGAGAGTATTCAGAGGAGAAATGGATCCGATAGTAGAGAGACTAGAAAGGCTATGAAAAAGCTTAAGGAGAGAAAGAAAAAGAGGGACTATAGATGGAAGGCAGCAAACATGATAGTAAGGCAAGCCATGAAGACTAGGGGCATTATAGTTATTGAGAGGATCTCCGGGGAAGATATAAGGGTTATGATCAGCAGATATAGGAATAGGCAATTGAGGCACATGATATATCAGAGTGCTCTGAAAGGAGAGCTGAATGCGATAATAGATAAGGCTAGGGAATATGGTGTGCCGGTGCTTACGGTTGATCCCAGGAACACATCTAAGATCTGCCCAATACACAAGGCTGTAATAAAATATGGAGAGGATAGAATAGGGATATGTAGCAAAGGTGGTGAGAAGTGGCATAGAGAGAGGTAGTAGCTTTGATAAACATCTATCTTAAAGCCCTCGAAGCCCTTTATGAGGGCATTGCCCGGAAGGGCTTCGGGGTTTCAATCCTAGCCCTAGATGGGAGCCCCATTCCGCTGGGCTCAACAGCCACACATGAACCCATAGAGATCCCCAGGTCTCTGTGGGAGAGGTGGAGGTCCCTCGATGACCACAGGGATGTTATTACATCCCTGTGGATCAAGAAAAACAGCAACCCTAAACAAATGAATATCAGTGATAATCAATGATCATTGGGAGACAAGCGACACTATATTTAGCTATACTGTATTGCTATGCTAATAGCAATAACAGTTGTTGCCGTTATAGATGCGGGGATAGAGTTTGGTGAGTAGTTTCGATATCTCTGGAGGAGGGGTTCTTGCTATAAAGTTCTGGAGGTGCTTCTGATCATATGTTATTAATATAGAAGTTCTGCGGGTTTTAATTTTCTTAGCAGCCATCCTAGGTCAAAGATATTTTTCGCTGCTAGATCGCTTTGTTCTCCTCTAGATCTTGCTATGGCTATTTCACTCGGATTAAGCATGGCTCTTGCAACTCCTATGACTTTTCCATCAATCGGATCTATGATTGCTATTATATCTCCCCTTCTAAATCTGCCGTATATCTTGCCCACACTAGCTACGAGTAGATCATTCCCATATAGGAAGGCCTTTACACCCTGTTGCTCCGCTTCTACAGCAGATCTTATCTCGCCGATACATTCATAGAGATCTTCGAGGAGCCATGGGGATGAATAGACTTTGTTGTTGAGTGATACACACACTATCTTTCCCATGAAGATCCCATGAAGAGAGGTTCTACCTCTAGCTGGGATATCCCCCTCGTTCACAAATTCCTGTGAGCTTGATACTATGCATATCCCTTGGTAGATCTTACAAGAAACTCTTAGATTCTTAGGCATACATTTCTCTATCTCTTCTCTACTGAGGATCTTGCTGATCGCTTCTATAAGATCCTCTATTATCTTAATCTCTATCTTTTTCTCATCACACATACAAAAGATCCCCCCATAGAGTGTCTATGAGGCCAGGTTCTGATACACCTACCTACTCTTGGATCGAGATCCTTTATCCATATATCATGGAGCCCTTCAGACCAGTTAGCTATTATTGGCTCCATAATCTCTACAGCATCTCCAAAGCTCTCTAGAGCTCTCGACACCGCATACTAGTTATCCTCCGGTGCTATGCTGCATGTTGAATAAACCAGGATCCCCTCGCTATCTAGGAGTTTTAAGGCTGAGACCAGGATCTCTATCTCCCTCCTCACTAGAAGTGCCAACTCTCTCAGCCCCGTTTTCCTCTTCCTCGAAGGATCGATCATTATGTATCCTTCGGTACTGCAGGGAGCATCTACAAGGATTCTCTCAAATCTCCTGGTGATAACTCTATCTATCTTTCTGGCATCGATTCTCGTGACAACCACGCTTCTAAACCCCATCCTAGCTATGTTAGACACTAACGCTCTGATCCTGTTAAGAGATATATCATTCGCTATTACTAACCCCTTATCCCCAATGAGCTGGGCTATATATGTAGCCTTTCCCCCAGGTGCTGCACATGTATCTAGCGCATCAAGCCCAGGCCTTAGATCCATATTTAGAGGGGGTATCAAGGGAGAGGAGTCTCTATGTAGATAGTAATAGCCCTTTAAAAACTCGTGGGTAGCACCTATAGATGGCGATGGAGGCGACCTAACTACTTCAAAAGCCTCTCGAGCCCAGCTGAGCCTCTTCAGCCCGAACCCCAGACTTCTAAGCCTCTCCTCTAGAAATGAGCAGCTGATCCTCAGATTATTACATCTAATAACAGGCTTCAGTAGCTCCGGCTCTTCCATCGCTTTGAGTAGTTCCTTTGCCTCGTCTCCTAATATCCTTATATATCTTTCCACCATATATGGCTGATAACTATATTTAGTTGCCAGCCTCTCTGCCTCGATGCTTGCTCTAACCTCTATATCGCTTAATATTTTTGAGACCGCTATAGGCTTCATATTCTTCATATCCATTCTTATACATGCGCCCTCAGGATTATCATTGTATATGTTGAGACCACTCCCTGGATAGATCTTATGGAGTCTATGCACCTATTTATATAGTTAATACCCATCCCCCTCACTAGTGCTGCTGCATCATACTCACCTGTTACCTCATAGACCGCTTCCACACCCTCAATGGTTCTGATCCTCTCAGCGATCTCCGGTGTCCTAGCTGGGGGAGCTGTTTTAACAAGCACTATGGCCCTCACCTCCCCCTCTATAGAGTATTCCACGCTGAACCTCCTAATAATACCTTTCCTAATCATTCTTTGAACCCTCTTCCTCACAGCAGCCTCGCTTAGCCCGATCGCATGGGCTATCTCAGTATAGGATGCTCTTCCATTTTTCCTAAGGATCTCTAGTATCTTTTGATCCAGTTCGTCGATGTTAGCAGCCAATCTAGCCAATCACCAATAGTATTAATCCTGGGGTGAAATAGTTCTTATCTTAGAAATACTAATTCCGAGGATCTATCGAATCTCGAACCAAACATCTAGCTACTATTCTCAATCAGTACTATTCCATGGACATATAATTTATATCTAGCGCACCTCATAGCATAGATGTGGTGATGCCATGAGCTTTAGATGCCCTGTATGCGGGAAGCCTGTAGAGATCCCAGAGGATCCCGTGTCGGGCGAGCTAATAGATCATGACTGCGGCGCAACAATAGAGATTATCGTTTCCAGCGAGGGCATAAAGTTAAAACCCTTCCAAGGTGTTGGAGAGGACTGGGGAGAATGAGGTAAGAACCTGAATTGATACTCGTGATATACCACACAGTCTTTAGATGGGAAGAGGAGAGGATACTAGATGCTCTCAGAGATATCGGGATCCTTTTCAGAGTCATAGACATTAGCAGGGAACCCATAGAGATAGGAAGCGATCTAGGGAGCGGATACTCAATAGCGATTCAGAGGAGCGTGAGTAGGGTTGCTGCTCTAGAATCTAGCGCCGCCCTCGAAGGATCAGGGGTGAGGGTCATTAATAGCTCTATCTCCACAGCTATCTCCCAGAGCAAGATATGGGCCCTATCAATACTATCCAGGGCCGGTATCCCAGTGCCCAGAAGCTACGCATCGTTCGGGGCTAGCGCTATTGAGAAGAGCGCTAACGCGATCGGCTATCCCCTGGTCTATAAGCCTTCCCAAGGTAGCTGGGGCAAGCTAATATCCATGGCAAGGGATCCAGAAGAGCTCAAGACACTAATACTTCATAGAGAGGCCATAGGATCCCAAGCTATATACGGACTCATCCAGGAATATGTTAAGAAGCCTGCGAGAGATATAAGGGCAACAGTAATAGGGGAGGAAGTAATACCTAATCTACAGGATTAACAGAAGGCATTGGATAACAAAAACAGCTAGGGGGCTGAGGCGATGCCAGCACCAAGGGATCCCGAGCTGTTAGAGATCTCAATAAAAGCAGCGAAGGCCCTGGGGCTAGAGGTGGCGGGTATAGATATATTTGAGCACCCCGAGGAGGGTTATATAGTCAACGAAGCCAATCCAGTGCCAGAGTTTAAGAACGTTGCAAGAGTCACAGGAGTAGATATAGGAAGGCTCATTGCCGAATATGCAGTGAGCCAAGTAAAGAGATAGTGCTTTGATTATATCAGCGCATAACGATCCAGTACAAGATCTATCAAAATATTAATAAATTATTATGTATAACTTATATTGATGGGTAAGAATGTCGGTTAAAGAAAAAAATAGTTGAGACCCTGAAAACAGGGCCAAAGAGCGTTGATGAAATAGTAAAAGCTGTTGGAGCCCAAAGCAGAGTTGTCAAGGGGCTACTAACAAGGTTAGAAAAAGAGGGTAGAATAGAGAAAACGCCTGAAGGTAAATATAAGTTAAAGTAAAAGATATAAAGCTTTTTAAAACCAAAAATATATTACAACTATGAGCCTCATCCTCTAGGGTAGAGAGGAGCTAGAGAATAATGGGAGGAAACGACCTTCTCCCCGCCCTAAAGAGCGGAGTTTCCTATTGCCTGGTCTCGGATGTTGCCCCCTGGCGAGGGATTAATAGTTTAACACCATTATGTGTTACCAAGCATCTCTCTATCTTCTTAGATATCTCTATTCTATAGCCTAGCTTGCAAGCTATATTTAGTGCTGCGTTTATATCTGCATTGATCTTCTTCCCAATCTTCTTGCACTCATAGAGTCCTCTATACATCCTTCCGTTCTTGTGTTTTTACCCCACATATAGAGCGCCCCTGACCAGTATAATCCTCTGGGGCCACCTTGACATCAATACTATATTCCATGAATATATTAGCAATCCACAGGACTATCTTCTTAAACCACCATATAATAGCATTATACTCATTGCCATTATCCTGTGAAAGCATATATGAATAGCCTATATTAGCTTTCTAACTCCTCTATCATAGAGCTCATCAGCTAGAAACCTGGTAGCTGTTATGTAGAGATGCCTGTGTCTCTCATCCCTCTTATACATAGCATCTAGATATCTCCTCCTAATGTTTATAGATGCAGCCTTATGTCTATTTATTTTCAACTTGCACTTAGGGTATTCTAGGATCTGCCCCTCTCGGGTCTCCACAACATACCCGCATCTGGGGATTCTCTAGATGTGTTGCTAAGATTCACAGAAGCTGTTAATGCCACCTCTGA
>JAVVGE010000148.1:0-5824 GCA_032249255.1 Desulfurococcales archaeon
TTGATGATGAGGTGATATCCCTGCTAGATCTTGGTGTGGAGAGACCTCGGGATGCGATGACCTTTGGAGCACCCGAGGCCGAAGCCCTGTATGAGGGCTCTGCCCAGAAGGGCTTCGGGGATCCAAGCCTAGATGGGAGCCCCATTCCGCTGGGCTCGACAGCCACTAGTGAGCCCATAGAGATCCCAAGATCCCTGTGGGAGAGGTGGAGGTCTCCCGATGCCGCAGGGCTAAAAACCCTGTGGATCAAGAGACAAAGCAACACCAAACAAAGGAATATCAGTGATAATCAATAACCATCGGGGGGACAAGCGGAAGCATCTCTCTAAGCATCTTAGTATGTATATATACATGGCTTCCTCTAGCGCCCTGAACCCCCTCCTAGATAACTTCTTTGAGGATAGAACAGCGGTTCTAATAACAACTATCCTATCGCCTGGCTTTGCAACCCACACCTACTCTCCATTTCATACTCCTAGCCATCATCCCTAGTCCTCGTTTACCCCTAAACTTTCACTCCAACTATATTAATAATAAGCATATATAAAAACGTTCCTGCTATCGTGAAAAAAGATGCGGCCCATCTAATTCATGCATTCCTAGTATTTTAAGCATTGTTCTAGCGTTCTCAAGCATGTAGTGGTTGTTGTTGAAGAATATATATACTTTTTCTGGCTTGAGCTCTAGGATTGCTCTGCTTAGTTCTCTTAGCTCCTCAAGACTGTAGTCGTAGAGGTACCATTCACTTCTACCATGTAATCTGAGGTAGACTGTATCACTACTACTCCATACTTCCGTCCCGATAGGGGAGTCTATTGAGACTAGAGTTACCTCTAGGTCTCTGCATAGCCCTACTGTATCCTCGTTAACCCAAGATCTATCTCTGAACTCAACAGCTAACCTCCATTTCAACCCGGTGCTTCTAGCGAAGTCAGATAGCCTGGTCCTATTTCCTTGAGTTGATTTAAAGTTGGGTGGTAGCTGTAGGAGGTAAAAGTCTACAAGGCTATCCATGGGTTTAAAGAGGCTGTTAAATTTATCCCAGAGCTCTAAAGCTCTCCCGGATAGCTTGTAGTAGTGTGATATGTACTTGAGAATCTTAATAGACCATCTAAGACTTTTACCTTTAACACTCCAGCTTTTAACCTGGGATGGGAAGGGTGTTCTATAGAATGAAAAGTTTAACTCTATAGCATTTAAACCGGTTCTTCTAACATACCATTCAAGGCTACCTCCGAGGTTCCAGTCGTAGAGCCAGCCTGATGTGCCTACGTAGAGCTCCACCAGTGGAAACCCCTGTTATATGTAGATATCTCAAACTCTATATAGGTTCAGCCTAGATCCTCTATGTTTCGGCTTAACTTCTAGAGCTTCTACTAGTGCCTCAACCTTGTTTTTGAGCCCTAGCAAGAGTGTTTTACGACCCCTTCTCGCCCTGAAGGGCGGGGTTCGAACCTCTGGGTCTTGGGCGTTAGCCCTCTGTTGAGGGATTAATGGCTCGACACCATTATGAGTTAATGGTAACTCTCTATCTTCCTCTATATATATATATCTTTATCCTATGGCCCAGCCTGCGAGCTATCTTCAGTGCTGCGTTTATGTCTGCATTGATATTTTCCCAGTCTCTCTACATATGTACAGCCCTCTGTATATTCTTCTGTTTTTATGTCTGATTCCGCATATCGGACATACTTGGCTAGTGTGATCCTCTGATAGGGGTTCAACCTCTATACCATGTTCCCTGAGTACACCCACTATCCGCAGTACTATCCTCCTATACCGCTGTATGTTAGCGTTATACTATTATACTCATTGCCATTGTTCTGTGATAGCATTATTGGGTATCTGATGCATAGCTTCTTAACACCCCTACTCCACAGTGTTTCTGCTAGGAATCTTATCGATGTTATGTATAGATGCCTGAGCCTCTCATCCCTCTCATACATTGCTTCAAGATACCTCTCATGATATTCTTTCGTGTTGAGAGCCCAGCGTTCCTCAGCAGATCCCTTACAGCCTGGTATGTTGCTATCTCCCTCTTTCACCAGTGATACTCAGACTTGATATATAAATGTTCCTTTTAGAGGATAATCTATGATGAGCTATATGAGTAGAGAGGAGGACATAAGGTTGGTTAAGGAGTTCGTCTCTAAGATAATACCTCGTAGAAAGCTAGGGTATATGAGGAATATGTTTATAAGGCAGGTGTGAGTAGTGGTTTGCAGAGTTAGAGTTAGGATAAGGGTTAGAGACAGAGTTTATGAGGGAAAAGCTCTTCTTAATAGCGGGTTTGAAGCTGATAGCCCAGATATCATCGTGCCTGTTCACGTAGCTAGAGATCTCAAACTCTAGCCTCCCAGTACAGAGGTCGTGATAACCCTTGAGACAGGCAGAGGCGAAGTGACATTACCATACTATACTTCACACGCTACACTTGAAATAGTACTACCTGGTAGGTGATAATAAGTGATTATGTGGCTAGCGAGCTCGGAGTAATACTCCTAGATTTCAAGAAGGGTTTATGGAGACTAGCCGATGATGATCCACAAACTTTAAGACCATCAGAGTAAACTGGGCGTTAGTCTTAGCTGTTAAAGTCAACATGGTTCAAGCGTTATTTCCCTCATAAGTTGGATGTTATTTCAAGCTAGGAGGATACCCTATGAGTAGGAGTTCTGCCTTTCTTAGCGCGCCTCTTACCGAGTCTACCTATAATCCGAGTATCTCTAAGACTACTATCTCTACCACTGTGATATCCTTCTCCTCACTGAAGACTATGCGTGCTGTACGTCCTCTACCTAGAAACGCGGGCCCATCTCTTTTATATCCCTCTCCACGAACCCTTCAGAGACTCTAAACCTCCTACTCTCAATGGGGTTTACACCTAGCTATTCTAGGGGTTCTCGTTCTATAATGCTGTAGATGTTGAGGCTTATTAGGTGATTATGTGTGCGTGGGGAGCGGGCTCGGCACTAGTTATAGTTACTCTGTATCCTTTCTCAACATATAGCCTGGCTATTTCTTCGCATATTATCTTATGCATCTCTTTACTAGCTAGTATCAGCATGCTCGGTCCCGCACCGCTCACCGCTACTCCATATGCTCCGAGGTCTCTGGCCCTTTTCTTAACATCTGTGTAGAGGGGTATTAGTCCTGCTGAGGCTCTCGCAGCCTCTATAATATGATCCTCCATTGCCTCTCCCACAAGTTTCGGATCTCCTATCGCTATGCCATAGACCAGCTTCGCGAGGTTCGAGGAGTTCCTAACATGATCCTTTAGAGATATCTGGCTCGGCAGCACGGATCTAGCTATGCTGGTCTTCTTCTCGGGCGTTGGGATCTCTGGTATCACTATGAGGAACTCAAAACCCTCACCACTACTTATTTTCTTGGCAGAGACTCTCTCGCCAGGGCTGACCATTACGAAGCCCCCTAGAAGACTGGCTGAAACATTGTCGTAGTGGGGCTCTCCAGAAGCTATTCTCTCCCCCTCTCCAGCTATATATATTAGATCGTCATCTGAGAAGACACCTCCGAGAAGCTCGTTCATGGCTTTGGCAGCGGCGGCGGAGGATGCTCCGCTACTCCCAAGCCCTTTCCCAGGCGGCACGCCCTTTTCTAGAACTACCTCGAGCTGTAGTTTCTCGCCTGTCTCCTCTAGGATCCTCATTATAGGGCCTATTACCGCGTTCCCCTCCCCGCTGGGGATCTTCTCCCCATATCTCCCCGATACCCTGATATTTATCCTTGTGAAGCCCTCACCAACTAGCTCAATTCTTAGGGTATCGTGGAATGCGTTGAGCGCGACTGCCATGACATCGAAGCCCGGTCCTAGGTTTGCTGAGGACATGTATGATCTGACCGTGACTCTCTTCATAGTGCTTCAGAATGTGTATCTTTAATAGGGTTTTTATGCTATGCTTACAGCTGCGAATCTCTGTTTAGTTAGATATCCAACAATAGCTATTGCCACGAGCTCGGTGAGGATTAGTATAACTCCTAGAGATGCTGCTACGGCAACAGCCTGGACTTTGTTCGCTATGTAGTCGCTCATGATGAATGTCATGGGAGCTGCGTGGTTTACGCCTACAGCAGCGATCCCGCCGAGGGTTACTGAAACGCTTACCTCGCTGAACGCATATACCCAGCCCATGAGAGCCCCGCTAGCTATGCTGAGCTTTGTCAAGGGCAACGTGATCCTAGCTATTATCCCGATCCTTCTAGATCCAAGGTTGGCGGCTGCCTCTTCAAGGCTCACATGGATTTGTTGCATCCCTGCATATGCAGCCCTTATAGCGAATGGGGCCTTCCTAACGCTATATGCCAATATAATAGATATAGCTAGTGCCTGGACGCTGTCTAGGTAGTTGAAGCCGAGTAGCGATGATAGATCCATGAAATAATATAGATAACCTAGAGCCACCACAAGCCCTGGTATTGTGAGAGCGCTCATCGAGATAGTATCTATAGCGATTGTGGCGGTGCTCCTGAATCTAGATGAGGTATACGCTATAGAAACAGCTACGAGAACCATTATGACGAGGGCTGCACCTGAATATATGAGAGAGTTATAGAGAGCCCTTATAGCAATAGGGTCTGAGAAAGCATCGATGATAAACCGAGGGCTTATCTCGAGAGGTATGGGGCTTCTAAGCCATGTAGGGCCGGCGAGGGCAAACACTATGACACCTATCTGTGGAAGGGATGTGAAAATAACTAGTGGAAAGACTATCAGATAGATCACGATGATCCAAAAATCCCCGGGCTTTTTAAAAGACATGTAGGGTCTGCCGCTCTTTGATAGGAGCGCATATTGCTTCCTGCTAGCAAGCTCTCTAGAGAGTATGAAGAGAGAAATAGATATAGTGAGAAGTATTAGTGCTAGAAATGCTGTTATGGGACTAATACTGCCGGTAGATGCTTGCCTAAAGGAGGAGTAGATCTCATAGGATATTGTCTGCCTAAACTTAAAAGCTATCGGCCCCCCTAGATCCTCTAGACTGAATATAAATATTGTCGATGCCGCAGCCATAACGCCCGGCATTGAGAGAGGGAACGTTACACTCCTAAATAGGGTGAAGCCCCTACTACCTAGGTTCTCTGCCTGCTCCTCTGCCGACGGATCCTGGGAGAGCATGGAAGCGCTTATATTTAGATACGCTATTGGATAGAAAGCCATTACCTGGGCTAGGATAACCCCCGCCATCTCCTGGAAACCTATTCCCCAAGGCAGTCCCAGGAACTCTGTCATTAACCATGGTATGAATCCATACACAGGGTCGAAGAGCTTGAAAGCTACAAACGCGTTTATAAAGGGTGCTGGGAGCATTGGTATATATAGAAATAGCCTCAGAAGGTTTTTCAGTGGAAATATGTATCTCGATACTATGAGGGATAAGAATGTTCCAAGGACTATAGATATGACAGTAACAATTGAGGCTATCAGGAGCGAGTTCGGGATCACCCCGTAGTTAAATCCTCTGATAATATAGATAACACGCCCATCGGGCTTAACGTACTGCACTATAGGTTCTTGAGCAACATGGAGTGAAATATACTTAGGATTCACTAGAAGGCTAGATATATCTGCGTGAAATGCTGTTGAGAGCACATATGCTATGGGGATCAAGAGGAACGATATATAAAATAGATACACAGCTACCAGCTGAGATATTAAGAAGGGCTCTCTTCTGAGCAATTCTCCCCCAGATCAATTATGTATTCCACCTTAATAATATGCATAGCTACGCCTCAAGAAACTGTTTTGGATTTCATAAAAGTTTATAAGGGTTGATATATCATTTTATGGAGCTATTTTGCTGAG
>JAVVGE010000149.1:0-5812 GCA_032249255.1 Desulfurococcales archaeon
CCTGCCTCTAGGCCTTATGGCGGAGCCTATAATGCTGATCGCTATGCTGATCCTTTCAATAGGAGGGGTAAAGGATCTATAGCCATGGCTTCTAAGCATCTCAGCCGTGCCCTCACCGATAGATACGAGTAACGAGCCCTCACTATATAGGCTTTCCACAAACCCCTTGCCTATACTGCTTGACATGAGGATCTTAACAGAGTTTTTACTCGTAAATATCGCTGAGGAATACCTCTTCCCAACAGCCTCCGAGATCCTAGTATCCAGATCCTCTATGGGCAGAGCATCTACACCATCAACCAGGTGTAGTGAGAAGCTCTTCTCCTCAAATAGAGATCTCCACCTAGCCCATGTATCCCTCGTACCTATAAATGCTATCTCTCCACCCACCTCTTCTCAGCCTCTTCATAGAGCTCTATAATCCTGCTAACAGCCTCAGGATCCAGCAGACCCTTATCAGGAGCCTCAGCATATTCCCTGAGCTCCTCCTCAGATGTAGCTATAACAACCACCGATGACACCGGTATGCTAGATAGTATAAATCTAATCGCATTCTGCCCAGGAGTGGCCCCATATCCTCTGAAGATTGGCTTCATAGCATCGTAGAGGTTGAATGCCCACTCAAGCCAAGCCTTATCCCTCAGAGATCTATGGTCCTTCAGCTTCTCAGTACCCTCCCTATCGATCCTCTCGCTGAGGATCCCACTAGCATGTGGAACCCTAACCAAAACACCAATACCCTTTTCACCAGCTGCACGGGCTATCTCTCTACCGGGTCTCTGCTCTAGGGCATTGTAGATAAACTGGATAACCTCGACCTCGCTATGTTCTATAGCCTCTAGGGCCTCTCTTAGAACATCCCTTTCAGGCCCCAGGGCTATGCCCACATGCTCTGCTAAGCCTCTCTCCACCATGTTTCTGAGGGTTCTATAGAGCTGGGGTGATTTTAGAACCTCGAGGGGAGGGTTGTGGATCTGTAGAATATCGATCGGCCTCTTACCAATTCTCTCAACCGATTTCCTCACGGCATACTCAATATACTCAGGATCATATCTCCTCTGAAACCTTTTACTAGGAGCATATATATCATAGCCAACCTTTGTGGCAACTACTATTTCTTTAACACCATCTCCAAAGGCTCTTCTAAGGATCTCCTCGCCATAGCCCTTACCATATACATCAGCAGTGTCGAATAGGTTTATCCCTAGATCCCACGCTAGCCTTAAGATCTTTATAGCATCGCTCACTCCAATCTCTCCATACATCCCCGTGAGGCTGTAGACCCCATAGGATACCTCTGAAACCTCTAGACCCGTTCCACCCAGCCTTCTATACTTCATGGCAGAGCCCTACTCGTTGGAGTGTATCCCAGGCTTGAGATTCTCAACACTATATAAGATCCTATAGTCTTTTCCGCCAAGCATCTATGAAGCCCTCCTAGCAACAGCCTCTATCTTGCCCTTATCATCTGCGTGGACCATGAAATATGCTCTATAACTCCACTCTCCGTTGAGGGGAGTTCTATAGACGACATGTGTTGCCTCGGGGATCTCCATAGCTATTCTCTCGCAATCCTCCTCGGATCCTTTGATAACGACCATACCATCCCAGGTGATCCCAACCCTCCTCCCCTCAAGCGCGGCTCCTATGTTTCTGAGCACTCTCTTTCTATATAGCTCTCTGATTAGGTCGACCAGCTCCTCCTCTCGATAGCCGTATCTCTCCGCAACTTCTCCGTATGGCCTCTCCACAACTGGGATCCACCTGGATAGCTGTGAGAAGGGCCTTTTATCTATGCCGAGCTCCTCGAATGTAGGTATCGCCTCTGGCAGGATCTCTGGCTCAGACCATGATATCCCTCTCCATAGATCGAACTTTACCGAGAGCTTATACGTTCTTTTCCCTAGGAGAACCAGGTATTCCTCTGCCTTCGATGCTTTCACAACCTCTTCAACACCTCTCATCAGATCCTCGATGTTTTTCCTCTTGATCACGAACCAAATGTTATATCTCTCGTGGATCCTAACATAGTTATGGGTTACATCAGGATCCTTCAAGAGGATCCTTCTTATGGTCTCTTTGCTAGAGGCATCCAAGGCTCTGACAGCAACCAGCGCTGCAACCTTTCCAGAGGCTCTGTAGTTTATGTTAAAGCCTATCCTCTTGATCGTTAGGTTAGATCTCAGCGCCTCAACCCTTTTCTTAAAATCCTCGAAGGGGATGCCGAGCTTCTCGCTAATCTCTATATAGGGTGTCTCCGTTAGTGGGAATCTATATTGAAGCTCCATCAAGATCTCCTTATCCATTTCATCCACCGCGATCACCATCCCTGGGTAGGTTATCCTCTAGCATGTTTCCTAAAACACCTATGACCTTCTTCATTATAGAGCCTGTGACTAGATCCAGCAACTCTCTCCCTCTCCCCTAGGTGTAGCCTTGCCACAGCCCTCTCAATCTCGCTCCTCCTAATAGATTCATATATCCTGGCAAAGCCCCCAAGATCTTCTCTCAGCTTCTCAACAACATACCTTCTATAGAGCCTCTCAACATAAACCCTCAAAACTGCCTCGAAATCTTCGAGGGCTCTATAGAGGTTTGGGAGGATCTTGTGTGACATCTCCTCAAGATCCTCCATCCATATATAGCGATGACCGAGGGCAGAGTCTACCAGGCTGGAACATATAGTGGGAACCCTGTTTCCGTTGCAGCTGCCCTTGCAACGCTGGAATATATAGAGGCTGAGGGTGATAAAATCTATAGCTGGCTTAGGAAGATAGCGTCCGAGATAGAGGGAGAGGCTGAGGGTGATATAGCTGAGAGGGGTTTGGAGGCTCACGTGAATAGATTTGAAGGGATGCTCCAGATCTTCATGACTAGAGGCCCTGTAAAAAGCTATGAAGATGTCTCTAGAAGCGATTTAAAGAGATACAGCGAGTTTCACAGGGAGCTCATGAGAAGGGGGATCTTCATACCCCCATCCCAGATGGAGACATGGTTCCCATTTTATGCACATGCAGAGGAGGATCTAGGGGTTACTGTAGAGGCAGTTAGAGAGAGCCTCAAGAGGGTCTAGTATGCTTTTAAGGATAGGTACTAGGGGGAGTAGCCTTGCCGTCAAGCAGACACTTGAGGTTATAGATGCTATTAAAAGGGTATATAGTGGTGTTGAGTTCGAGCTTGTAAAGATCAGGACTAGGGGGGATATCGAAGGCTCGCCTAGGAGGATAGCCGAGCCAGGGATCTTCACCAAAGAAATAGATCTGGATCTTATAAAGGGGAACATAGATCTTGCTGTACACTCCCTCAAAGACTATCCAACAAAGATCCCTGAGGGGTTGGAAATAGCGGCAATCCCTAGGAGAGCCTCTAGGAGAGAGGCGCTTGTATCTAGATCCTATAGATCTCTTGGAGAGATCCCCAGCGGCTCCTCGATAGGGACCAGTAGTATGAGAAGAATATCCCATATACTCTACCACAGGAGAGATCTGAGGGTTAAGAGGATCAGGGGGAATGTTGATACAAGAATAAGGAAGGTCGGCTCCGAGGTAGATGCAGTGATATTAGCCGAGGCTGGGCTCCAGAGACTAGGCTTTGAGGGATATACATCAATAGATCCAAGTGTAATTACTCCCCAAGCTGGTCAGGGGGCGCTAGCTGTAGTTGCTAGAGTTGGATCAACGGCCTCTAAGATCGCGTCCCTCATAGATGATCCCATCTCAAGGCTCGAAACTTCTGTGGAGAGGGGTTTCATATCCCTTCTAGGTGTTGGTTGTAGGGCTCCCATAGGAGTTACAGCGATCGCTGTTGGATCATTAGTGAGGGTAGTAGCATCTCTTGTATCGCCGGATTATACCTTTGGAATATATATAGATAGGTTTTACGACACCTTAAAAGCTGGGGATATCGTTGAAAGGGTTATGAAGGAGTTCGAGGCTCTAGGGGGTTTAGAGCTTGTGAAGGAGTGGGGGAGGGTCTCTACCGGGCAGGGGGATCTAGATGGGGATTGGATATAGAGAGGATCTAATGTGTAGATCGCCTGGGAAGGTATATCTAGTCGGCGCAGGCCCAGGAGATCCAGGGCTTCTCACCCTCAAGGGTCTAGAGGTTATCTCGAGGGCAGATGTCATCCTCGTAGATAGGTTGGTTCCAAAGGAGATCCTTATGCATTCGAGACCTGATGCTGAGATAATATATGTTGGGAAAGAGCCTGGGCATCACAGCTATAGTCAAGACGAAATCAACAGGATCATGGTTGAAAAAGCCATAGAGGGCAAAACAGTTGTTAGACTGAAGGGAGGAGACCCAATAGTATTTGGGAGAGGGGGAGAGGAGATGGAGGCCCTGAGAGAGGCAGGGATATGCTATGAGGTGATCCCAGGGGTATCCTCAATATATGCTGTGCCAGCATATGCTGGGATACCTATAACACATAGAAGGATATCATCTTCAGTAGCAGTCACAACAGGTAGAGAGGCAGAGGATAAGGGGGAGAGAAGAGTAGATCTTAAGGCCATGGTAAGGGCTGTCGACACCATAGTAATACTTATGGGGATCTCAAGAGTAGGAGAGATATCGAGAGAACTAATAGAGGGAGGACTACCACCTAAAACACCTATAGCCATAATTGAAAATGGAACTACAGAGAATCAGAGGGTTCTCATAACAAGCCTAGACAAGATACAGGAAGAAATAGAGAAGCACGGGATCAAAAACCCCGCAGTGATCGTAGTAGGAGAGGTAGCCCTCCTAGCTAGAAAACTATGTTGGTACAGATGCGATAAAATATTAGAAGAGCTCTAAACCTGCTACTCAGAGAGGGATGAGAACCCCAGATCTAGCGATGAGGTTATTACAACTAAAAGTCTCGCCCCTCTAAGGCGAGGAGGGGATCAGCCTTATAAGGAAAAATGTTTCCGTCTAACCCACTCCTCACCCTGAAGGGCAAGGCTTTTAGTTGTAAAAAGCTAGTGTGGAAACCGTGTTCCTCAGTATGAAAGTGCCTCTCCTACCAAGCATCCTCCTAGCAGTAGCTCTGAAGCTGTTCTTCATCATCCTTGCTCAAAATATAAAACACATAGACTATAAATTTAGAGAAGCTATAACCTAAGCAATGTTTTTACGTAACTACCCGTTTTTAATCACTTTTAATCCTTTTAAGGCTATTAAATAGGCTGGGGCTGTATGCCTAATCAAGATTTATAAGCTTTACTTACAAAAATTAATTGGAGGGTGCCACTATGAAGTCGATGAGCAGTCGTGAGGTGGAGGAGGGCACCTAATGAAACTCCCCATGTCGTGGCTGGGAGTCCATACTCCCTAACCTAGGCATGGGGAGGAGAAGAGGAGTGATGAGGCCGAGTGATTAATAATCACGATGAAGGCCGAACTCTTTCTAGGACAAGAGAGGCCGGATCATCTAATATAGAGACCAACAGAAGATCGAAGATTTAAGTGTTGGTTTCTAATTATTTAGGCGTTCTCTCTATAGATCTCTGGTGCTCTGTTTGACCGGTGGCAAATCAGAGGTTCTTAGAGTAACCAGACCCACTATAGCACTACATGGCGGGGCGGGTAGTTGGGACGTCGATGAATCTACGAGGATAAAGGTGGAGGGCTTTCTAAGGGATCTTGCTAAGGAGACGCTAGATCTCTTAGATAGAGATTACAGCGCTCTAGATGCTGTTGAATATGCTGTTTCGAAGCTGGAGGACTCCGGGTTGTTCAACGCTGGCTATGGAAGTAGCTTGAATATTGAGGGGGGATGGAAGGCTGTTTCGGCTTTCATTATTATTTGTAGTGCTCATGTTCATTG
>JAVVGE010000150.1:0-5801 GCA_032249255.1 Desulfurococcales archaeon
GGTGTTAATGCTGGTCAGGTTGTTAATAAGAATGATGAGGCTTGGAACGCATTCTTCGAGCTCCTAAAGCTTGGGAAACAAGGTAAACTACCACCATTCATGAAGAAACTATCTCCACCAGGATATTGGAAGGATAGGGAGACTGGTGAGAAAGAGATACACATACTGATCAGAAACGATAGATATTATCTAGAGCCTATCAGCGAGGACGAGGGATACATAGTACTTGAAGACTTCGATCTGAGGATAAGATATACTGGCAGGATTAGGTGGGAGGGTAAGCAGGGTAGGCTTGAGATCATATATGAGGCTGGTAGGTGGCAGGCATACATACCTATAGAGGTTGGTGTTGAGCCTCCTAAGTCTAACAGGAGGGGCTATGTCAAGCCTAACTATAGAGATAAAAAGGGTAGGGTTACAAACCCTAGATCTATCAAGCAAAGAGATCCCATTAGTGATAAGGAGGCTTTCATGGATATGGGTCTTAATAACCTATTCGCTGTAGTAACTACAAATGGATCAGCTTTGCTTATCAAAGGAGGATCCATCAAGTCTGAGTACTACTGGTGGAAGAGGGAGATAGCAGCCTATCAGTCTATTAGGGATTTGCTGAAGAGATTAAGTATATCGGCATGGATCTACTACCACGAGAGGTATCTAGATGCTATGTATAAGAGGGATGGGGGGCTTAGGCATCTATACATAACAGCTACAGGTTTTTAGCAGATGAGCTGTATAGAAGAGGTGTTAGGAAGCTATATATTGGATATCCATATATGCTTTTACAGGATAATGGCAACGAGTATAACACAAACATATGGTGGTTCAGGAAGATAGTTCTTTGGATCGTGGATATATTCATGGAGCATGGCATAGACGTGGAGATAGTCCCTGAGGACTATACTAGTCAGAGGTGCTCAATATGTGGAGTAAAACACAAGAAGGGGAGGGTATACAGAGGACTGTACATATGTAGAAAGACTGGGAAGAAGATCAATGCTGATATAAACGCTGCGCTGAACATAGCAAGAAGACAGGGACACAGAATAAAGATAACGAGGAAGATTAAGATTTACTATATAACACATAATGGTGTTAAACCATTAATCCCTCGCCAGGGGGCTAACACCCAAGACTAGGCAATAGGAAAACCCGCTCTAGAGGGCGGAGAGGGTGTCATAAAAAGATCTTTCGAAGAATATTTCAGCTTAAACGGATCTCTAGATAAGTTCTTTAAGTTTCTCGAGAAAAGTCTCGACCTCTTCCATAGTGTTATAGACATGCGGAGATAGCCTTATTATACTTGGTCTTGGAGAGACTACAACACCTTCTCTCCTAAGCCTCTCTGCAAGGGTATATGGGTCTCTATATTGGAAGGTTATTATCGCAGCCCGTCTATCCAGCGGTGTTGTTATCTTTAACCCCAGCTCTTTCAGCCCATCGACCACCCTGTCTATGAGCTTCGAGGTGTGGGTTGCATATCTATATGGAGCCTCGAACCTCTTCAAAAGCCTCATAGACGCGAGAACGCCTTCAAAAGCTATGACAGGCCATGTACCCCACTCGAGTTTCGTCGCGTCTCTAGCTGGCTTGAATATCTCTATGTTGAATGGTCTCTCAAAGAGCCTTTCACCCCTGGACTTCCTAGCTAGCACGGAGTCTTCTATCCCCATCCATCCTGAGTACCTGGGCTCTAGATCTTCTAAAAGCTGGTTAGAAACATATACGAACCCCGCCCCATGTGGCCCCATTAACCACTTATAAGAACCACATAGAAGCGCATCAACACCTTCTTTCTTAACATCGATCTCTATGACACCTACGCTATGGAAAGCGTCTGTTATGAGTATAGCCCCCCTTCTATGGGTCATCTCAGAGATCTCCCTGATCCTTTCCCTATAACCAGTTATCCATGATACATGATCTACAAGGACTATCGAAGTATTGTCATCTATGAGCCTCTCATATTCCTCTAATGGGACATACCAATCTCTAGCTCTAGCAATCCTCACCTCTTTGAGAAGCCCAGATGCCCTCATAGCCTGGAGAGCGATTATCCCAGTCGGGAAGTTGAGAGGGCTTGTGACGGCGTTAGATCCGGGTTTGATCTTGAGAGATGATAGTAGCGAGTTCAAACCATATGTAACTCCGGGCATTGCTGCCACGTTTCTATAATCAGCCCCTATTAGAGATGCAAACTCCTTCCTAGCCTCTACAATATGATCTAGAGCCTCGTCCCAAGGTTCTCCCTCTCTGCTCCATAACTCAAGAAAAGATCTTATGGATTCAATGACGTCTATTGAAAGGGGTCCTGCACCGGCATTATCAAAATAGATCTTCTTAGAAGTGATTTCAATCCTGGATCTTAGTTCTTCGAGCCAGTCCACGGAACATCACAAAGACAGATATCCGAGAAAGCCTATATATTTAACCATAATAATTAAAATATTGATTATTGTGCGGAGCTCACGTAAGCTGTTACATAGTAAGCAATAGATTTAAATACTTCTAGTTACTTATAAATACCTGATGTGTGCATGGAGGAGCGTTATATTAGTGAGGAGGTTTGCAAGGATTTAGAAGAGGTCGAGAAAGCTTATAGGGATTGCTGGGGAGATGCATGCTATCACTAAACAGATTATAGGTTTTAATATCCTGGATACTTATATATGATACTTATATATTTGGTATATGTGTGGGATCTATTTCTTGGAGAGGCTTTTCAAGGTTCTTCTTAGAGCTGTTGTTTTAGAGTGCTATGCTAACAAGCCCACTAGAGAAGCCCTAGGAGAGATCGTAGAACCGCTAAAAGCTATGATTGAGGAGATGGTTGAGTATACATTAAAGCATAAAGCCTCCCAAGAAACACTACACAGGGTATTCTACGAGATGTATAGGGATCAATATCCATGGATGTCAACAAGGGTTATTAAGGGATCCTATAGAGATGCTGCTAGGAGGGCTAAAGCCTTTAGAGAGCGTAGGAAAAAGGAAGAATGTACACAGGAAAGCCGGAGGTTAGGATGGTCAAGATAGTCTATTCGGATAACAAGGATTGGGGCTCGAGAATGAGGGCTTGAAAATTAGAACCCATGGGGGTTAGATAGACTGAGGTATGGGGTAACAGGCACCTCTACAGCGGCTGGAGACTATCAAGCGAGCTCAAGCTAGAATCTGATAGGAGGAGGGGGCTTGCTTATCTAGCATTCTCAAGATCCTTCGAGATCACCTACGATCCCAAGAACGTTATTTCTCTCGATGTTAATGAGAATAATGTTACAATAGCAGTATTCAGGGACGACGTTCTAGCCGAGGTTATCATGGTTGAGACTAGCCTTGGAAGGATTGCTATAGCATATTCAGTTAGGAGGGAGAGGATCTCGAGGCGAAGATCTACTGTGGGGAGAGATGTTAGGAGGAAATTGAAAAAGCATAGAGAGGGCGATAGGAAGCAGGATATACTCTACAAGGTTGCTAGCCTCATAGAGGAGATTCATCTGTGGAGTATAGCTAAGCTGATAAAATTGCTTGAGGATAGGCCCATACATGTTGTAAGGGTCTCTGAGAAGGGGTCCTTAAGTGCGGATCCATTCTCTGGGAAGAGGATCGACGGCTATAGCCCCCTAGCGATCCGCACTGCGGTGAGGGGGACTAACAGGAGATACAAGGTTGTAAAAATAGTCCTGTGGATTGCACATGTTGATGGCAGGGTTGTTGAGAGGGATGTAGTGGGGACTATAAACATCGGCTTGAAGTACCTATCCTCAGGTGGGAGGCCCGTGGCGTTGGGCTCTACGGGGCCCATGCAGCTCGGGCGAAGCTGGTGATCCCGAGCCTAGGCCCAACCCCGCTAGCGGAAATACAAGTATTCACAAATACATCAAATACCGTTAGCGGGTAAACGCTGAGTAATCGGATTACCTTTTTGGGAGAAGGTTTTTACCCGGACAGGATTTTTATTAGAGCTTGATATCTATCTTCCGCGGCCCTCGCTATAGCTGCTCTATATTTATCAATTAGACTTTGATCTTTAACGAGGACACTGTTGATCTTCTGAGCAGCCTCTTTAGTGAAAGCGATCTTCATCCCTGTAACCGGGTCTATGAGCTCCAGCGGATTACCTATATACTTTGCTGCGAGATCCTCAAACTGATCTCTTGTTAGGGTTTTGTCTCTGAGAAGCTTCGCTACTAGGAGTGTCCAGGCCTGCTTATAGCTGGGGGGATCTACGAAGGCGCCGTCATAGTAGACTTGTATAGCTAGCTCATATGATAGTGCCTCTTCATCACTAAAGTTTATCCCTTTAAGGCCTAGTGTTTGTTGGTAGACGCTCCTAAGATCAGGTCTCTGAGCGCCTTCAGGGGTTTCGAATACCTTTGGATTTGCTGGCATCCTGTTTATATTCCTATCAAGCCATATCTTCTGACCTTCAGGAGATAGTACCCATGCTATGAATGCTAACGCAGCTTCTCTATTCCTGGTTCCATTGGCCATGGCAATGGGGTCGCCGTTTATAACCGTCGCCCCTTGTGGTATTATATACTGTGTAGCTGGGTTCTGGATCATTGCTGTGTAAC
This sequence comes from Desulfurococcales archaeon, assembly GCA_032249255.1. Taxonomy (GTDB): domain Archaea; phylum Thermoproteota; class Thermoprotei_A; order Sulfolobales; family AG1; genus AG1. The sequence goes on from JAVVGE010000150.1 coordinate 4,578, forward strand.
CGTAGAAGTCGATGGTCAGGGCTGCAGCGACCTCGCCATTTATGACAGCATTTCTAGCATCCTCGCTACCAGATTTTATATCTGCGTTTGCCGATATATACGCGAGTACCCTCCATCCCTTGTCCCAGCCATATGCTTGTAAAATGATCTCTGCCATCCTGGTGGTTGAGGTACTCCTACTAAGCTGTGCAATAGCTACAGAGGGCCTCTTAGCTGTATATAGTGTCACGCCGAACTCCGGCTTACCTAGATCCTCCCATGTGGCTGGTGTTGGGAGATTAAACTGCTTAATGACATCCTTATTAATAGTTATGCCGAAGGATGATATTGCAGCTGCGACCCAGTAGATCTTGCCATCGGGACCAACCCTCTTCATAGGGTTACCCCCGACACTATCAGGTATATCCCTCATAGCACTTAGAGCAGGTTCCGAATCTAGGGGAGCCAATAGCCCGTTGATATATAGTGTGTCAAATAGTGTGGGCCCCCCTCCCCACAGAACATCAGCATTGCCTCTCCTCACGAAATCGGGCCAGGCTGATGCATCTATAACTATAGTTCTCACATCTACAACCCCATATCTCTTCGCCAAATCGCTCTGAAGAAATGCTATCCTAGCCTTCTCAAGTATATCAGTAGGGTGTCTAGATAGAACCCTCAGAACAACATTCCCCTGGGGCTGTGTTACCTGGGTTACCTGCGTAGCTGTCTGTATTGGAGTGGGAATAGTAATAGTAGCGGTGGGCACAGGGCTCTGGATCGCGGTGATCGTTGCTGTCATGGCTGGAGGCTGTGCATATGTCCCCGGGCTCGTTGCCGTCTGGACAGGATAACCACCTCTCTGGGTTAGAAGGATTGCTACACCTATTATAACAGAGATCAGCACGATACTTATGATAATAGCGAGGGAGACTTTGGAAAGGGCTTCTCTAGTACCCATATTATTCACCAAACTCTAATGCAGCGCAGTAGCTAATATATCCCTACATAATACCACATAATATTGCTGTAGAAGCTTATAGCCGAGATGGGGTTCGGGTTTCATTGGGCTTGATATTGTTTGATATCAAGCCCTCTTCCCTTGGTTTCATCGCCCTCAGGATCCCTTTTCATCGGGATCCATATCACTGGGCTCCTCCCGCTCGGGGTGACCCCGACCCACAGCTCCACCTTCATTGTTTCCTCTGGTTCATTGCTGTGGGGAAACCCCCGCATCCTGGCTCT
>JAVVGE010000151.1:0-5749 GCA_032249255.1 Desulfurococcales archaeon
ACTCATCACAAGCACCTCCAAGGGGATTGGCTGCTGCACACTATAACAATTCAGAGGTGGATAAGCTGTTGGAGCAGGCTATGAAGGAGCTTAACGAGGCAAAGAGGGCTGAGCTATATAAGAGGGCTACAGAGATCATATGGAGAGACGCGCCGTGGATCTTCCTATACACGCAGAAATGGTTCTACGCTTCAGTAAAAGATCTGAAGGGCTACTGGGTATATGTCGATGGAGAAATGATCTTCTTCGATAGAGCTTACTTCGTATAAAGAAGTTTTTATTCTAAATAGACCTCATATTTAAGATAATAGCTATCTTCACCGCTATGTATAATAAATAGAATACATGAGAGTTATTATAAGGATACATAAGAACTTTGGAAATCTTTTCGGGTCCCTTAACAGTTTAGGAGATAAATTCTCTCAGGTCATATAATTTATGCGAGATTAGGAATGAGGACATAAAATCCCTTAGTATAAATCATATCATGAGATTTTTAGAGCCTTCTTCCTGTTATTTAGCTCCTCTCTAAGTCTCTATACTCTTTAGACCTTATTTCAGACAGCTAGACTCTCTATATCTTATTCTAAGTACCCTGTTTTTATATAACTTTATATAATACGAATTCTGATGATACTCTGCACATATCTATTACGCTTCTAATATACAGTCATTAATCTGTATAGTCCTTCATGGAACCGCTTACAACCACTAAAAGCTTTTCATCAAATGTAAATCATTGCAAGATCTTATCCCTTCACAACTTACTCAAGATCCTCTCTAGCCACTTATTATCTTTAGTGCTATCTTACTAAAATTACTACATTGTCATATCCGCGGTTTCCTGATATTATGATCTTAATCTTCACATGGTATCATATTCTTTTTCTTCCTTTATATGGATATGAATAGCTAGATTTTGTTCGATCCCTTAAGGTGCTTTATAGCCCTTTTAGTATATATTCTTTCGATAGTTGACCGACTTTCTGCTTATTACTCCATATAATGTCCTAGGCATATTCCTGGTCTATTAATAATATAATGAGATTAACTAAGGGCTTATAGCTCTTTAACCGTGGATCTTCTTTGAAGACGTAATATAAAATCTCTTCTCTGAATATCGATGTTTCTGTAAGCTTCATCATTAGGGATATATTGCCTTCACTATTAGACAATCATCGCTAATTTATATTATTTTCTATAAACTATGTTTGAATGGGGCTTCGCGTGGCAAAGATAGTTGATATGGATCATACTGCAGATGTTATGTATATTGTCGAGGCCGAGGATCTGGAGAGGCTTTTTGAGTACGCAGCTATTGGTATGTTTAGATATATGACGCCAGATCTATCTAGAGTATCGCCGATAGTCGGAGCCGAGGTTTCTTCAAGAGGGTTTGATCTTGAGAATCTTCTGTATAGATGGCTTGAAGATCTATTGATACTTCACGACCTGAGGGGGCTTGTATTCTCGAGGTTCTTAGTAAAGGGTATATATAGGGTTGAGGAAGATGGGGAGCAGATATATATGTTAAAAGGATATGCTGCTGGCGAGAGATTCGATCCTAGAAGACATATCTCCGGAATAGTTGTTAAAGCCGTTACCTACTCTCAGATGGCGTTAGAGAAGACGCAGGAGGGTATATGGAGAGTCTCTATCGTGCTGGATATATAGCCCAACATAGAGTCGTTGCAGAAAGACATATTATTAGCTATAAACCGCTATATACATTTAATGCCTAGATTATAAGAAATATATTTTTACTTGCACAGTATTAATCGGTGAGTCCATGGTTGAGATTCTACGATATGACGTGCTTATCCTGGGATCAGGATTAGCTGGTTTGAGGGCTGCTTTCCAGGCAGCCCTCACCTCTAGGGATAGGCTCAGAATAGCTGTTATATCCAAGCTACATGCCATGAGAAGCCATTCTGTGAGCGCTGAGGGAGGTATAAGCGGTGTTCTATATCCGAAAGAAAACAACGATAGTATAGAGCTACATGCGTATGATACAGTTAAGGGGAGCGATTTCCTAGCGGATCAAGACGCTGTTGAGATCCTAGTAAAGCTCGCGCCAGAGGAAATAAAGTTCTTTGAACACCTCGGGACGCCATGGAGCAGGCTCCCCGATGGAAGAATAGCTCAGAGACCATTCGGAGGTATGACGATCCCCAGAACGGCATTTGCAGCCGATAAAACAGGGTTTTTCATGATGAGCACGCTCTACGATAATCTACAGAGGTTTAATAATGTTGAGTTCTTCCACGAGAACTTCGTAACATCTATTATATTGGAAAACGGCTTATTCAGGGGGGTAACAGCAATAGATATGGCTTCTGGAGAGTACAGAGCCTTCCTAGGCAAAGCGGGTATAATTGCTACCGGTGGAGCCGGCAGGGTATATTCATTCGTAACTGTTGCCCACTCAAACACAGGGGACGGGATCGCTATAGCATATAGGGCTGGGATACCCATAAAGGACATGGAGTTCGTCCAGTTCCATCCTACGGGCATGGTACCAAGCGGTGTATTGATAACAGAAGCTGCAAGGGGAGAGGGTGGGTATCTTGTGAATAAACAGGGAGAGAGGTTCCTGAAGAGATATGCTCCGCAGCGGATGGAGCTAGCTCCTAGAGATATAATATCCAGGGCGATCATGACTGAGATAAGAGAGGGTAGGGGGTATAAGCATGAGGAGAGTGGATTAGAGTATGTCCATCTAGACCTGAGGCACCTTGGAGAAGAGAAGATAAATGAGAGGCTTCCAATGATAAGGGAGCTCTCGAGGAAGCTAATAGGGGTCGATCCTGTGAGCGAGCCCATACCAGTTAGGCCTGCGACTCACTACACAATGGGGGGTATACATACAGACACATATGGACAGGTTATGCTTGATGAGCAGAACACGAAAATACCGAATCTATGGGCAGCCGGCGAGGTAGCATCTGTGAGCATTCATGGTGCTAATAGACTCGGTAGCAACGCCCTGGCGGAGTGCGTTGTGTGGGGTAGGCTTACTGGCGAGGCCGCAGCAAAATATGCAATGAATACACCTGGTACAGTGCTGCAGATCAGCCCCACAGTTGATATGGCTATTAAGAATGAGGAGAAGAGGATCTTCGATAAGCTCCTCCACACCGAGGGAGGCGCTGAAAACCCATATGATATTAAGAGGGAGCTCCAGAATATGATGGACACTCTTGTGGGTGTATTCAGAGATCAGAGGGGTCTTGAAGAGGCTTGGAGCAGGCTTAAGAGGCTTAGAGAGAGGTTCTCAAAGGCTAGGCTGGAGAATAGGGTAAGGATCTATAACAATAATCTGAGGGACTTCCTCGAGATAGACTTCATGCTAGATGTGGCAGAAACCATAGTAGTTGGAGCAATTAACAGGACTGAGTCGAGGGGCGCACACTATAGGCTAGACTATCCCAAGAGGGACGATGTGAACTGGCTCAAACATACGCTGGTGTTCTATAGGAGAGGAGAGCCTCCATATATAGGCTACACACCAGTTAGAATAACTAGGTGGGCTCCCGAGGAGAGGAAATACTGAGGCGATCAATATGGGTGTGAATAGGCAGGAGATAAGGAGATACGATCTTGAGGCATGGCTACATGTGAACTTCTATAAAATAGCATCTATATACTCAATCATAGAGGCCCTCGCAATAATAGCTTATCTGGCATCTCCATCAAGCATTACTGAGACTATATTTAGGGTTTCGACGATCATATACTGGGCAACACTAACACCCTCATTCTATGAACTTACGAAAGGGTTTCTCATGATATATAGCAGGGGGGCTGTTTATAGCCACATAGCTGAGAATATAAGGGAGAGGCTGGTAAAGAGATATAGCTTGAGGGCTAGTCTTGCCAGATCAGCATTATATATAGCCATCATTCTATGGATTATAGCACCTATAGCATTCATAGTCGGGTGGTTCTATGGCTAGGGCTAGCAGGATCATGTTGTTCCACTACCTAGGTTATTTCGGCTCTATGATCCTAGTATGGCTGGTCATGATCTTATCGCCCTCGCCACAGCCTATAAGGATCCTTTTGAAGCCTGTCGAAGCGCTACTCCTAATAGCATCCTTGTTGTTCGGGATCTTCGGCTTATTATATGTCCTAAGAGGTGGTCATAGAGGTGGTTAGAGATGCAGGAAGAAAAGAGTTTAAAAAGCGTGGTTATAAGCATTAAGAGATATGATCCTGAAAAGGGGTTCTACACTAAAGAATATAAGGTTGAGATCGATAAATACTCCACAGTATTAGACGCCCTTCTAAAAATAGTCGAGACACAGGACCCAACCCTTGCCCTAAGGTATAGCTGTAGAATGGGTATATGCGGCTCATGCGGCATAGTCATAAACGGTGTTCCCAAGCTTGCATGCGAGACCAATATAGCTAAGCTCGGTAGTGAGAGGATCTCTGTTGAGCCTATGTATAACATCAAAATACTCAGAGATCTCGCCACCGATATGAATGACTTTTTCAAGAAACATAGATCTGTAAAGCCATTCCTAATCAGAAAGGATGAGGAGGAGCAGTTCAGAGCTGAGAAGGAGTATATACAAACGCCTGAAAATCTTGAGGGCTTCATACCATTTGCATACTGCATAAAATGCGGGCTATGTGTGGCAGCATGCCCTGTAGTACCTAAAAAACCATGGTTCCTCGGACCACAAGCCCTGGCCCAGGCTTATAGGTGGTACGCAGATTCAAGGGATGAGGGAGGGATCACTAGGCTAGAAGCTGTCGACACATTCGAAGGCGTGTGGTCATGCGAATTCGCCGGATCTTGTAGCAGAGTGTGTCCCAAGGGAGTGGATCCTGCTTATGCTATACAGATGCTAAAAATGGAGATCCTGAGGAAAACCCTCCTAGGACGTAAAAAATAGCAGGAAAGGTTCCTTAGTTATTAATTATTCATAACAGTTTCAATTTATTTCATTATAGTTATTCTAACCGAGCTCTAAACTATAGCCTAGATAGAAGTCTGGAGCCAGCACGTTTAATCGATGTATAATAAATCAACAGCGATCTCTATACCACTTGTCCCCCGATGATCATTGATTATCACTGATATTCATTTGTTTTGGATTGTTTTGCTTCTTGGTCCACAGGGATGTAATAACATCCCTGTGGTCATCGGAGGACTTCCACCTCCCCCAAAGAGACCTGGGGATCTCTATGGGTCCATGGGTGGCTGTGGAGCCCAGAGGAAAGGGGCTTCCATCTATACTTGGAACCCCGAAGCCCTTCTGGGCATTGCCCTCATAAAGGGCTTCGTGGGCTTTAAGATAGATATTTATCAATGCTACTACCTCCCTATGCCACTTCTCACCACCCTTGCTACAAACACCTATCCTATCCTTCCCATACTCTAAAGGCATTGTGTATCGGGCAGATCTTAGATGTATTCCTGGGATCCACTATCCATATTCTTTAGCCTTATCTATTATCGCGTTTAGCTCTCCCTTCAAAGCACTCTGATATTCCTGTGCCTCAGCTGCCTATTCCTATACCTAGCGATCATAACCCTTATATCGTCTCCAGATATCCTCTCAATAGCTATTACTCCTCTCATCCTCATGACTTCCCTGACTACCAGGTTTGCTGTCTTCATCCTATAGTCCCTCTTCTTCCCCTCCTTGAGCTTCTTCATAGCCTTCCTAGTCTCTCTACTATCGGATCCATTTCTCCTCTGAATACTCTCCTTCCTATAGCTATAGCCCAGGGTTGT
>JAVVGE010000152.1:0-5549 GCA_032249255.1 Desulfurococcales archaeon
CTGGAGGAAATCCCGGGAAATAGCTTGGTATCAGGTAGATCTTGAGATGATGGAGGGCAAACTAGCGCCTAGGATCAATAGTGTTTGCCTATGGCTAGTTGATGACCATGTTTGGAAACCAGTAAACCCTACGAAGATCAATATAAATGGTTTTGAGAATATTTTCTTCACAAGTGTTGCCATTGATACCCATAGGGGCTGGGTGCACCTAGATCTAGAGCCCTCTAAGGAGTTCTACAAGCTATTGGCTAGGGGTTTTAAGCCAGCATCCCACACTAAGATCAAGCTTGATAAAAGGAATAGGAGGGTGCTTTTCCACCTATCCCTTGGGAAGGAAGTCGAGATCTACAGGCCTGGGAATATTAAGCCTGTTGATGTTAATGAGGATTCTGTAGCAACTCTCTACGAGGCATTCTCAATAATCCTAAAACAGACCTTGCAAAGACAACCCTGGGCTATAGCTATAGGAAGAAAAGCATCCAGAGGAGAGATGGATCCGGTAGCAGTGAGGCTAGGAAGGCTATGAAGAAGCTTAAGGAGGGGAAGAAGAGGGACTATAGGATGAAGACAGCAAACATGATAGTAAGGAAAGCCATGAGGATGAGAGGAGTAATAGTTATTGAGAGGATCTCGGGGGAAGATATAAGGGTTATGATCGCTAGGTATAAGAATAAGCAGCTGAGGCACAGGATATATCAGGGTGCTCTGAAAGGAGAGCTAAACACTATAATAGATAAGGCAAGGGAGTACGGAGTGCCAGTACTTATGGTGGATCCCAGGAATACATCTAAGATCTGCCCGATACACAATGCTTTGATAGAGTATGGGGAGGATAGAATAGGTGTATGTAGCAAGGGTGGTGAGAGATGGCATAGAGAGGTAGCAGCATTGATCAATATTTATCTTAAGGCTCTCGAAGCCCTTTATGAGGGCTCTGCCTAGAAGGGCTTCGGGGTCTCAATCCTAGCCCTAGATGGGAGCCCGGTGCCTCTGGGCACCACAGCCACCAATGAGCCCATAGAGATCCCAAGATCTCTTTGGGAGGTGGAAGTCCCCTGATGACCACAGGGCTAAAAACCCTGTGGATCAAGAATCAAAGCAATCCAAAACAAATAAATATCAGTGATAATCAATGATCATCGGGAGACAAGCGGTGTCACATCATCATTCAAAACAGCTAGGGATTAGATGGTTTAAGCTTAAGTCTATCATTTCCTTGTCATACACACACCAAGCATCTATGAGTAACTAGATATATATTTAAATTTATATGTAATCTTGTGGTGGTCTATGAACTAATATAGATTATTTTAGCTTTCTATTATCCTGTCCTAGAGGGTTGTGATTTTTAGTTGTAGTATTCTACATAACGAGGGTAGTGTGGGATCGAATCTCTGTAGAGGTTTTATTATTCAATTTATTGTTATAGATCTTGTTATTTCTAAAGAAACTTTTTTGGATGTCTATGGTTTTCTGATCTGCTCTCTTAGTTTCTTGATCTCTTCGATTGCCGATGGGTTTTCTAGTGCTGACACGTCTCCTGGGTCTTTGTTTAGCATTACTGCCCTTATCATTCTCCTCATTATCTTCGCGTTTCTTGTTCTCGGTAGGTCGTTTACGAACAGGATTCTCTCTGGTGTTAGGGCTCTCCCCAGCTGTTTAGATACAAGTTCTATAAGCTCTTCCTCAGTCACCTCTCTCTTCTTTATCGCGAAGCAGTATATGGTTTCCCCCTTGATCTCGTGGGGTATGCCTATGCATGCAGATTCTGCTATAGATGGGTGGGAGTTTATGGTGCTCTCTATCTCAGCAGGCCCTATTCTCTTCCCAGCCACTTTTATCGTGTCATCGCTTCTGCCTACTATGTAGTAATGTCCTTCCTCATCGTACATGGCTAGGTCTCCGTGTATCCATATGTCCTCGCATCTAGACCAGTATGTGTTAATATATCTCTGGGGGTCTCTCCAGAAGCCCCTTGTCATGCCTGGCCACACGCTTAGAACCGCCAGCTCCCCCTCGGTGTTTGGCGGTGCTTCTCTACAGTCCTCCCCGAGGATCCTTGCATCTATCCCTGGAGAGGGTGAGTTGAATGCTGAGGGCTTTATCTCACCTATAACATAGTTCCCCAATATACCTCCAGAGATCTCTGTACCCCCTGAATAGTTTATTATCGGCCCCTCCCCAATAGCCCTGTATAGCCATAACCAGCTATCAGGATCTATAGGCTCGCCAGTATTCCCAGCTATCCTCACAGATATTCTGGGCGGTTCAGGCCTCTCCCTCTTGAAGCTCCTTACAAGGCTTGCGGAAAGCCCTAGAATATCTATCCCAGCCCTCTCAACAAACTCCACAATCTTTCCAAGATCTGGGTATCCCTCATAAAGCGCTAATCTTGATCTCAGCAAGAGGGTTCCCAAAACAGCCCAGGGACCCATCATCCAGCCCATATCGGTTATCCATGTAACCACCTCGCCTGGCTTTGCATCGAAGTGGAAGTGCATATCCGCAGCAGCCTTTATTGAGAAGCCTATGTGTGAATGCACACAGGCCTTAGGCCTCCCAGTAGTTCCCGATGTGTATAGGAGCATTGCAGGATCCTCGGCCTCGGTATCCTCCACATAGTCCCCAGGGGTTTTCAAAACATCGTCGTAGTAGCTATAGTCCCCCTTACCAACCCCAGATCTGTCTATAACAACCCTGATCACCCCGAGCCCCTCGAGATTACCTAGCATGGGAATCTCTCTACCCCTCCTAAACATAGTGTCTGAGGCAAACACAACTCTACACCCACAATCATCGATCCTAACCTTTATAGGCTCCGGCCCGAATCCTGAGAAGAGGGGTACAAAGACCAGCCCAGCCCTGATAATCCCGAGCATTATGGGGACAATCTCAGGGATCATTGGCATATAGACAGCAACCCTATCGCCTCTTGAAAGCCCCATCACCCTCCTAAGAAAGGATGCAACAGCCCTAGCCTGCGAGAGAACCTCTGAATATGTTAGCTCCCTATAATCCCCCCTCTCGCTCATCCACCTTATATAGATATCACCGCTATCAGGTATCTGGGACCCCAGGTTGAAGCCTCCCCTAACGAACCACCTAGCCCAGGGCTTCCCCCTAGAGAGGTCTAGAACTCTCTCATAGGGTTTCGAGAACCTAAGCCCTATAGATCTTGCGAACTCTTCCCAGAACCTCTCAGGCTCCTGATAGGTGTGTCTCACAAAACCCCTGAGATCCTCGATTCCGTGGCTAGCCATGTACCTATACACATTACTCTCCTCAACCACATCTGCTGTTGGTCTCCATCTAACCATGTGCCCAGCCTCCTTCCAATAGATATTCCGAGTGGGATAATAACAACAAATTTAAGGTCTATTAGCTATCTCTTCGACCCCCTCAGGAGGATAAACCTGTGACTAGACAGATGAAAACCCTGTCCTTTGGTGTGGAGGGCTATCCTTAATCTAATATATTCCCTTAGCCTCCTCTATATAGGTGCTAGTGTTATGGGCTATAGCAATGTGATCGTGGAGATTAGGGATGGCATTGGCCGGCTATATATGAATAGACCTGAGAAATATAATGCGTTGAATAGCCCCATGTTAAGAGAACTTGTGACAGCCCTCAACGATGTTGAGGGAGATGCGAGGGCAAAGATCCTCGTGCTCAGTGGCAGGGGTAAGGCCTTCTCGGCAGGTATAGATCTCTCAGAGCTGGCATCAGCTAAGGATCCTGATGAGGCTGGGAAACTATTCCAGAACCTAGCATCTCTATTTAGGAAGCTACTATCGCTCGAGAAACCCCTGATAATAGCTGTTAACGGAGACGCTTTTGGGGGAGGGGCAGAGCTCCTATGGGTGGGAGACGCAGTAGTTATAGCAGAGGGGGCCAGGATCTCGTGGGCCGAGGCTAGATGGGGACTGATACCCCCAGCCCTATCAACCCTCGGGATCCTGGTACTAGGCCCTGTAAGAGCATCCTATCTAGCAATGAGCTCAGCCATGATATCCGCTAAGGAAGCCCTTGAAATGGGGTTAGCAACCCACATGGCACCCCTAGACAAGCTAGAGGAGACGGTCACCAGCATAGCAAGGGCCTTTATGGAGAACTCCCCCCAAGCCCTCAAGACTATTAAAAGGGTTAAGAGGAGCATTGTTCTAACACACATACTCGAGCTAGGTATCTCTGAGCTTGAGAGACTCTCCAGAACAGTCTCCGCATTAGATGCTGCGAGGGCTTTTAAAGAGAAGAGAAAGCCTAGCTACGAATGGTAGATATATAGATATATAAGCTCTAATCATATCTCTAGAAATGAGAAGCCGCGGTAGCTCAGCCTGGTAGAGCGCTGCCCTGGTAAGGCAGAGGTCCCGGGTTCGAATCCCGGCCGCGGCTCCACCTAACAGCTCGCTAAAAAAGGAATACTGCGGAACATCTAGCCGAGACACTGACCCCAAACCATTAAAACACTATACACTCCACCACAACTATAAAGGCCTGCATAGAAAGCCTATAAAGCATTAACCTTACCCTGTCTTAAAGAATAAGCCATATCCTCTTATCCTCTTACCTAATATCATTTATAGCAGGTCTATGCTCTTTAACCTCTTCACAATACACTCTCTGGGTGCAGACTGCTTTTTTTGTTAAAATATTTTTATCCTTGATTATCAATTAATGGATGCGATAATGTTTAAAGCCCCCAGACCTAAGCCCTTCTGAGCATAGCCCTCATAAAGGGCTTCGGGGTTTCAGGCATAGCCCTAGATGAGGGCACAGTGTCCCTGAGCTCGACGGTCCTTTCGAGAAGCCTCTTAGGGCATATTGCCCGGGAGGTGAAGTGGTGGTGGGGAGCCCTCAATGGCCGCAGGGATGCCATGACATCCCTGTGGATCAAGAAGCATATAACACTAAAACAAAAGAAAATCAATATTTATCTTTAACAGCCTGTCCCCTAATGGTCATTGATGATGGGTCAAGCGGTCAAAGATAAAGTAAGGATAACTTTCAAATGTAAATTCTAAGTCAACAGCTGGCTGAGATTGCTAGTGTTGAAGGTGGTAAGATTGTTGTAGAGTGTGAGGTAGAGCTCAAGACCATATGAAGTGTTAGGCGTATAGCCCTAGGCCTGAGGATCTACATACTCTATGCATACGCACAGAAGTATCTCGGTTACAATGGTAGCCTAGGGAGTTCCTGTCAGACTGCACGTTACTCTTCTTTAAAGAACATGGCATAAAGGTTATACTGAGAACACTCTGAAGGCAGACTAAGATAGATCGCAGCCTTCTCACATTAAAACCACGACTACCTTAAGCCTGGATAGTCTATAACTATTATGATAACCATGGGAAGTTAATTAAAGACTGAAAGCATATTCTCTTAGAAATAGGTGTTTCGTAGAGCCTCCACTCTACTCCCATATACATTCTCTAAACTCTAGGTCACGTTCGCGGATTAACGTAAGGTGTAATGCTAACGCACATATACATATTTGTTTAAGGTATTCAAAGTTCGCTATTAAATCGTTCGTTTCAAGGAGCCTAAGT
>JAVVGE010000153.1:0-5517 GCA_032249255.1 Desulfurococcales archaeon
CCTCTATCTACGCATGTATAGACCATCCAATCTACAACCCGCATTTCAATAGTATTAAAAGGTATAAAAACTAACAATCTATTCTCCGAAGGGCCTTTCGATCCCCCCAGTAATATCTGGGTCATTATTTTCGTCTGTGGCTGAGGTGATTGTTCATCTAATACCTTGGATCGATAGGATCGAATCTCTGATTACTCAACGAGCTTTCTCTATATAGATAGCTTAATCTGTAGAAGCCGACCTCCTCCCCGTCCTATAAGGGCGAGGCCTGTTCTCTATTTAATGTTGAGCTGGTTAGAGAGATGTATTTGTGCTGTCGGAGCTCCCTAAGGCTGTGAGAAGCTAGGTCTTATTTCATCGATCTTTTTTGATTCTATCAATAATTTCTTTAGCCATATCCTCAACCCTTATATATCTCCCAATCCCACTCTTCATTCCAACAATTGTTACCTGGAGTGGTATATATCCGTTCTCCTCTAGAAAGCCTATGTCCCCCAATACTTCCTCGACATCTCCGTCTCTGATGATGGATCCTTGCTTCATCACAATAACCCTGTCAGCTACTTCGCCCATTAGCTGTAGATCGTGAGCTATGAGGAGCACTGAGTGGCCTTCTCCAACTAGCTTCTTAAGGATCTCGAGCATCTGCAGAGATCTTCTATAGTCTATCCCGGCAAATGGTTCATCGAGTATTATGACGTCTGGATTGATGGCGAGCACTGTAGCTATTGCCAGTCTATGCCTCTCGCCGAAACTCAACACGTGTGGAGAATATGTGAGAGGCTTTCTAAGATCAACTGCTTTCAAAGCATACTCGATCCTCGCGATAATCTCTTCCTTGCCGTAGCCAAGCCTCTTAAGCCCGGAGGCAATCTCATCATATATTGTTGCCGCGTATATTTGCGAATCCGGGTTCTGAAACACATATCCAACATGCCTAGAAATCCTGGACGCCGGTGTCTTCCTTGTATCCATCCCAAGAACCTTTACAAAGCCTCTCCGAGGCTTTAGAAGCCCGTTCAGATGTTTCGCAAGGGTGGTCTTGCCAGCACCGCTCTCCCCTATTAACCCTATAAACTCGCCCCTAGATATATCGAGACTGGCACCTCTAAGAGCCCAGTCACCTTCCTGGCTATATCTATACCATAGGTCCCTAGCTTCTATCAGTTTTTCCATTTAACCACCTAGGAGCTTCCTGATAGACTCAACACCTTCTCCAACAGCCACCGGGATCTCGCGGATCTTTACACCTTGTTCGGAGAGTCTATAGAACACCTCACTAATCATAGGGGGTCTCACACCAACCCTTTTCACAAGAGAAGGGTCTCCGAAGACCTCTCTAGGATCTCCGAAAGCCTCGATCCTCCCATCATTCATTATAGCTATTTTATCAGCAACCTCGACAGCCCATTCTATCTTGTGCTCAACAACCACAACAGTCATCCCAGTCTCCCTTTTTAGTCTCTCTATCAAGCCCAGGACCCTCGCGGTCCCCACGTGATCCAGCATAGAGGTTGGCTCATCAAGAACCAAGATCCTGGGTTTCAGCACTAGAACCGATGCTATCGCGAGAATCTGCTTCTCTCCTGCAGAAAGAGATCTGGGGGATTGCTCAGCCCTCTTATCAAGCCCAACATATCTCAGAGCCTCCCAAGCCCTCCTCAAGATCTCCTCCCTTGAGATGCCGAGGTTCTCCAGACCCATCACAACCTCCTCAATCACTGTGGGCATTATGAGCTGGGCATCTGGGTTCTGGAAGACGAATCCAATATCCTTCACAATCTCTTCTGGGCGTAGCTTCAGTATATCTCTCCCAAGAATTCTCACCGAACCCTTGATCTCTCCCCTTATCATGTTCGGTATTATTCCAGTTAATATATAGAGGAGTGTTGACTTACCACAGCCAGAAGGCCCCATTATAGCTATAAACTCCCCCTCCTTCACAGCCATGTTCACTCCTTTCAACACCCAGTCCTCTGATAGTGGGTATCTGAACCAGAGATCCTCGATCTCTATAGAATAGCCCACGATCCTCACCTCTAGAAAGGCTTAACGAAGGTGCTATATAGCGAGAAACCCATGAGCTTATACACTGCTATGGAACTATATATAGCTATAATTAATATAGATGCAGTTGTATCCCTCCTATCCCATCGAAGGGGAAAAGCATAGCTCCTCTTCTTCGAGTATCCAAAGCCCCTGACCATCAGCGTCACGCTTAGATCCCATGCAAGGCTCATAACCCTTATAATAAGGGGTATGAATACAGGGATCATGTTGGAGACCCTTTTCACAGGATTCTTAGTGTCGACCTCTATCCCCCTAGCCTTCTGAACATCCATTATATTCCTAATCTCGGTAACGGCTAGGGCTAGCATTCTGAGTGAGAGTAAGAGCATGAACCCAGCTTTATATGGTAGTCCCAGCCTCGAGAAGGTCTGGACCAGATCATATGGTTTGACTGTTGAGAAAAATATTGTCATGGAGATCACTGGGTTCACTATTAAAAAGAACTTTCCAGTACCGACTAGAATCCCGACATCTGTTATCCTTATACCGGCTATGGGGAATGTGAAGAGATAAGTGCCCACGTTCTGGTAGTAGCTGGCCCATACGAGAACGGCTACTATAAAGAATATCGAGCTGTAGAGAAAGGTTATTAAGAATCTTGTGAGGGAGAGCCTGGCTAGGGCCATAGCAACTAATAGTGATATGAAGATGAGAAGCGATACAGATCCGTCGAACTGCGCTACTATGGATGAGAAGAGAACCATTACGAACCATAGGAGCTTGACCCTAGGATCTAGAGAGTGGATCAGGCTCTTCCTCTCAATATAGAGACCTAGCTCGCTCATCTTCTCCCACACTCCTCCATGATCTCTTTTCTAGCCTCTATAGCACCCATATAGGCTCTCACAAGATCTATAGTAAGTAGTTTACCACCAGATACTACGTGTTTCCCGTTAACAAAAACGTCCCTGACCGAGAATAGGCCGAAGTCATATACTAGGCTGTGAGACGCTTCCACATGATCCTCGATACTGATTGGTGGGACTGGCTCTAGAACCACTAGATCCGCTCTATATCCCTTCCTAATTATTCCAACATTATCCCAACCGAGGGATCTGGCTCCATCTATTATCGATCTAGTTAGAAGGTCTTGAGGAGAGATCCTCTGGGGCTGAGAATACAGAGATCCCTGAGCAGCTATGGCTACCTTCATCTCGAACAACATATTCATCCACCCAGCTGTTGCAGGTCCGTCTGTCCCTATGGTAACCCTTGCCCCCTTTTCAATCATCTCAGCTATCCTCGCTATCCCCGAGCCCCAGCTCATGATGGTGAAGGGGCAGTAAGATATATATGGCCTATACCTAGATATGATCATTAGATCCTTGTCGCCGATATATACAGCATGCGCTAAGAGAGGCTGTGTCTCCATAAGTCCTAGTTTCTCAGCTGCCTCAGCTGGTGTAGCTCCATAGAGCTTTCTAACCACCTCAATCTCATCCCTCGACTCTGCAAAGTGCATGTGTATCCTCAGCCCTCTATCTAGAGAGGCTTCTACAGCCCTTTTAATAGAGTCGCTGGAAACAGAGTATAGGGCATGGACGCCGATCATCCCCCTCAGAAGCTTCGCGCCTCTGCTCAGTCTAGATGCGAATGAGATAGATTCCTCTATGCTATGCCTTGGAGGCCCTTCGAAAAGCTCTACAACCCCGAGGGAGAGCGAGGCCCTTATACCAGATTCCTCACAGGCCCTCGCAACCTCATCTTCGTAGAAGTACATATCTGCGAAAAGGGTTATGCCGTTTAGAAGCATCTCAGCTATCCCTGCTAGTGCGCCTGCATATATGTGGCGAGGTTTTAGGCATGACTCTAGTCTCCAGATTTCCTTTAGCCATGCTAATCCTGTGAGGCTTGTTGAGAATCCCTTGAATATATACATAGGCACATGGTTATGGGTATTCACTAGTCCAGAGATGACTAGGCTCCTTGCGGATCCAACTATCTCCTCTGGTCTATATTCCAGCCCCTTCTCATAGTCTATAACATCTTCTATTAAACCTCCTCTGCTATCGAAAACAACCAGCCCGTCTTTTATAAATGGTCTTTCAGGATCTAGTGTGAGTATTTTTCCTCTAACCCCTATGAGACTCAAATGCTATCCCCTAGATATGCAGATCCTCTATCTTCTAATAGACACCCTATCCCTCCAATACAGCCCTCTCATCTTGATAGGCTGGTAGAGTATATAGCCCAGTATCGGTGTTACCGTGAGGGTCACTATGCAATTATTAAATATTACCCAGGGAGCGAACCAGCCCCATATCAGGGGCCTTGGTAGCCCTATCACCGGTTCTAGAAGATCTAGCCACCAGGAGATATAGATAGAAACCCAGATCGAGCTTACTATCCCTCCCCATATATAGTACTCTATGAGGCTTCTCGGGGTTCTGAAAGACTGGTCCTTCATAAGTTTATATGGAACCCAGGCTATTATGAAATTCCCAATGAATCCCCCTATGCTCCCTATGCTGAGATAGCCCGTGAGAGCATCTGCTATGAAGTTTCCGATAGCAACGCCTAGAGCACCTGGAACACCGAAGAGTATCCCGAAGAGAGGTGCTAATGCGTTCCCAGGCCTGATCCACGTGAACCCCGGTATAATAGGTATTCCTCCAGTAGCTGCGAGAGCCCCTCCATAGAGGGCTGCACATAGAGCTGTTATAGATACATCGACAGCGTCCCACCTAAGCTCTTGCCTAACGATCTTAAAACCCGAGAAAGTCCTCCCAGTAATTTCTAGGAAAAATACTATGGTTCCTATAGCCCATAGCACAGCTCCCACAGCGAACCAGAAATCCCTTCCAAGCGCTACGAAGGGCTGTGTTATGATCCACTTGCTTGCCGCATCCGGAGATACACCTTTACTCACAATATCATATGCCATGAAGATGAATAGAGCTACAAAGAGTATTGCTATCAAAATGCTTATAGACCATAGAGCGGCCCCGGGCCTGCTCACAGCGACTCACCTTCCTCCCCTTCTAAAGAGATATATGAAGATCCCGATACCAGCTATCAATATTAAGAATCCCAGTATGGTTGTCACAGCTGGGCCTACAGAGCCTTGGGCAAGTCCTCCAGTCGGTGAGTAGAAACCGCTGTATCTATATACCATGTATAGGGCCATGGCTAATAGCCATAACCCTCCTATCGATATGGCTGCTAGCCACCCTTTAGCCCGCATGAAGGACATGGCGACCCCAGATGCTAGAACGATAAAGCCTATTGAGAGTAGGAGGATTTCATATGCGTTCATCAACTCCCTATCTAATATCTATTTACAAGTTTAAATATTTTCGATCTATAGATCCTAGGGAATATGCTAAGCACTATTTACATAGAGGCCAGAATAATATCTTGGGGTTCGGGTTTCATTGGGCTTGACATCTTTGATCAAGCCCTCTTCCCTTGGTTTCATCGCCCTCAGGATCCCTTTTCATCGGGATC
>JAVVGE010000154.1:0-5240 GCA_032249255.1 Desulfurococcales archaeon
CCTCACTTAGATCAAATAAATACATTAATCTCAAACGCTTTTATATCTTAAGTATTCATGTTAGGGATCTATAGTTTATAATTAATGAATAGAAGCCTTGAGGATAGCTCTTTAGACCTTGGGATAAGTAGTAGAATAGTTTCTTAGCGATCTTACGTGAAATTTACTTAGCAAATCAAGGGCGGAATTTATACTCTAAAAGATCAATGAGCAGAGAAGTCAGGAATTAATATTATCATAAATAATTAATATAATTATGATAGAGAGGGATGACTGCCTCATAATACAAATTTATTAGGAGCAAAAATAAATCACCACTGGTCTGAGGAATGGTAAAAGAAACCAGAATTATAGATATAGAAACATATCCTCTATCAGTGGCTCGACCTGGTGTAGATATTCACAAACCTGATCACTATCTCCCATACTGGAGAGAGCTTGCAGAGGCAGGTGTCAGAAGAAATTTCTATTCCTTAATAGTAAAAATAACTTCTTCTGAAGGTATTTCCGGCTATGGTGAGGCAATTGTTAGGGAAGTACCGACAGCCCATAAGGAGATTATAGATAGGCTCTTGAAGCCTATAATAATTAACCAGGATCCTCTAGCAATTGAAGATCTTTGGCAAAGGATGTTTGCATCCCTCAAGACCCGTGGTCATATTGCAGGTTACTTCATTGAGGCTATTGCTGGTGTTGATATGGCGTTATGGGATTTGATGGGTAAGATTCTTGGGCTCCCAATATATCGTATCCTTAGGGGACCTACCATGGATAAACTTAAGGCATATGCTTCCTCCATATATTGGCACTATCTGAAAGGTTTTTCTGAGAAGGATTTCTTAGACGAAATCTATTCGCTTATTGATAATGGCTTCGATCAGATTAAAATAAAGATTGGATTGGAGAAATTAGTAAAGATAAAAGGATTCTCGATAGAAAAGATTATGCGCACTATTAGAGATAATATAGGATACGATCTCGAGATAATGGTTGATGCTAATTCAGCATATAGCGTGGGCGAGGCAATAAAAATAGGAAGGATCTTAGAAAGATACGAGATTATATGGTTCGAAGAACCGATCCCCCCCTACATGGTTGAAGGCTATAGGGAGATTAAAAAGAGGCTAGGGGTAATGATCGCGGGTGGAGAGTCGCTCTTTACCAAATACCAGTTCCAGGAATATATACGTAGAAGAGCATTGGATATTCTCCAACCCGATATCGCTAGAGTAGGCGTATCAGAATTCATTAAAATAGCTCATCTAGCAGAGACAGAAGGGCTTTTTATAGCCCCTCATGTCGGGCTTTCAGGACCCGGATGCAGAGCTGCAACAATATATGCATCAGCATCCATACCGAGAGAGATATTTCTGACATATGAATATATGTATAAAAGAGATAATCCACTAGCAGAAGAGATACCGGCAAAACCAATAGAGATTATTGAGAAGGGCTATATAATGATACCCAAGGAACCTGGAATAGGCTTTGAACCTAAAAGAGAAGCCATAAATAAATTCTTACTGAAATAGGTTAAGTTAGACATACCATTTTTAACAAACACTATAGATATAGACCTTTTTATTAATGTATAGCACTATATATACCCCTCTAATTTACTATTTTATGGGGGTGTTAATATGGCTATTAAAATGGTTAGTTATAGGATGATTAGTATTATATTATCAATAGTAGTAATTCTAGGAATTATAACTTACTACTTCCTCTTCCTATATCCGAGACCCGCAGAAGAAGTTAAGGAAGTAAACATAGCAGTATTTATGCCTCTATCAGGCGAGCAGTCCGTATATGGGCATGATATATTGCAGGCCATACAATATGCAGCTGAAGAGATAAACTCACAAGGAGGGATCAAAAGCTTGGGAGGTGCGAAGATAAAACTTATAGTTGTAGATATAACTAGTGATGCCAGTAAAGCCGTTTCTATAGTTGAAGATACATTAGCTAGATATAAAATATCAGCTGCGGTGGGTCCTGGTCTCAGTTATCTAATGATAGCGGTTCAGCCTATATTCATTAAATATAAAATACCAGCTGTGGCAGGAGCTATTAGCATAGATATTCTGAAAAACAATCCAAGAGGTGAGCCATGGGTATTTATGATGGGTCCGACATCAGAGATCTTCGGAGGTACATCAGCAAAATTCCTAGATGAACTTAGGAAGAGATATAACCTGAGTATAAAGATTGCTATAGTTCATGGAAGCACAGAGTATGAGGTAAGAACCGCTGAAGCCGCTTACTCTAACTTCAAGAATCTAGGATTCGATATAGTATTGAAGGAGCAATATAGCACGCCTTTAACTGATGCAACTCCAATAGTTCAAAAGGTTGCCGCTTCTGGAGCTAATTTCGTCTACCCTGTTTCATACTTAACAGACGCTATTCTCATAATAAAAACAATGAAAGCCCTTGGCGTAAAAGCAGTTGTTATAGGGGGTGGAGCAGGATATCTCTACCCATCTTTTTATGAGGCCCTAAAGGAGAATGTTGCATATGTCATAAGCGTTGCTCAGTGGAACCATGATTTTTGGCCTAAGGATAAAATAGAAGAGTATAAGAGGAAATTTAACGTCTTATTTCCTCAAGAACAGGTTGGGGTTAACTATGCGGGGGTGTATGCTCTTAAGGAAGCAATTGAGAGGGCAGGGAGCACAGATCCTATTAAGATTGCTGAGGCGCTCAGAAGGCTGGTTATAAATACTGGTCCTGCAGGTCCTCCCATGTATTATGGTGTCGAATTTGATGAGAGGGGCTGGAATAAGAGAGCAGTAGCTGTAATGGTCCAGTGGACTTCGGATGGGAGGCTTATAACGATATATCCTTTCGATTTAGCAAAAGGATCATTTCAGCTACCTAAATAATTATGGAAAAGTTAAAAATATCATATAATGGGGAAAAGATGTGTTTGAGAGCATTCTGATACAGGCTATTATAAATGGTATAGCAGTTGGCAGTATCTATGCTATAATTGCTGTTGGCTTGAACATAATTTTTGGCATCATGAAAATCGTTAATTTCGCGCATGGAGAATATTTAATGATCGCGATGTACACGGTCTTTTGGTTGTATTATTATCTAGGCATTGATCCTCTCTTTACCATGCCCGTATCTTTGCTTGTATCTCTATTCTTAGGATATATAACATATAAAATTGTAATTAATAAAATAATTTATAGAGAAGATTATGTGCAAATAGCTGTAACTATGGGGTTAAGCATCTTTTTAATAGGTATGGCTCAATTGCTATGGAGCCCTACATATAGAGGGATCACTACGCCATACGCTACTTATAGTATATATATTGGAGGATACTATCTATCATTTCCACATCTGATAGCTCTATTATATACGCTGATTATATCGATATTTCTATACTATTTTCTTAAATATACAAAAACAGGGATCGCTATGAGAGCTGCTGCGCAAGACGCTATTGGGGCAGGGTTATGCGGTATAAATATAGAAAAAATATATTTGTTAGCATGGTTATTCGGTATAGGAATAGTCGGTGCATCAGCCGGCATACTTGCTGGGATCTACTATACACATCCATACATAGGTCAAATCCTTGTACTATATGCCTTTGTCGTTGCAGTTATCGGTGGGTTAGGGAACTATATAGGAGGGTTAATAGGGGCATTCATACTAGGAATAGCTTTATCAATCTCTACGACCTATGTTTCACCAGATTTGAGCCTAGCACTGGCATATCTAGTATTTATAATAGTTTTACTACTAAGGCCTTCAGGTCTTATGGGTGTTAGGGTTGTTAGGAGAGCTTAATAGGGTTATTTTTAAAGTATTATTAGTATTAGTAATCATTTTAATATTAGGGATGATACCTACCTTTGCAGGGCCAGCTATACTTAGACTATTAATACTAACCTATATGACGCTTATCATGTGCATATCATGGAATATTGTCAGCGGATATACTAGGTTTTTGTCGTTAGGGCATTCAGTGTTTCTGGGTATTGGAGCATATACATCAGCAATATTGTATACAAAGTATGGGATATCGCCGTGGATTGGCATGGTTATATCTCTAATACCCAGCGCATTACTAGCCTTTGTTATCGGAATTCTTACATTCAGGCTTCATGGTGCATTCTTCGCGTTGACTACGATAGCAATACTACAGATACTCATGCTCTTAGCCCTCCATTTTGTAGATATTACTAGAGGGGCTCTAGGCATTATTTATCTTCCGAAGAATGATCCCTTTAACTTCTTCTTTCTAGATATAGCAGTCTATTATTATATAATATATGTAATGCTTCTAGTAGCCCTATATATAAGCTATAGCATTGATCGAGGTTTCCTCGGTAGAAGTTTAAAAGCTATAGGGGATGATGAGGTAGCTGCAGCTGCAATAGGCATTGATACAATGAGAACAAAGATATTAGCATTTATTATTAGCGCGGTTATCGCGACACCCGTAGGAACTTTTTATGCCCAGTATATTGGCTACATCACACCGGAAAGCGTATTTAGCCTAGGCTTCTCAATAAGAATAGCAGTAATTGGTATGATAGGGGGAGCTGGCACTTTTTTGGGACCAATTTTAGGTACACTCATCTTGGTTCCTGCAGATCAATTGCTAACTATATATCTATCTTCATACTATGGTTTGAATCTCGTAGTATATGGATTTCTACTTATGGCAATAATGTTATTTCTACCTAAAGGTGTTATAGGTATTATAGAGGGATTTACTAAATGGCAGAGGAGATACTAGCTGTAGAGAATATAGTTAAGAGGTTTGGGGGTCTCATAGCACTTAGAGGAGTTTCTATTAATGTTAAGAAAGGAGAGATTATAGGGATTATGGGTCCTAATGGAAGCGGTAAGACAACACTAATCAATGTTATATCGGGTGTCTATACACCTGAGGAAGGTAGGATATACTTTGAGGGTACAGATTTGACACGTATGCCGCTGCATAAAAGAGCTAGGATGGGGATCTTAAGAACATTTCAAATACCAAGACCTTTTAGAAAATTGAGTGTAATAGAAAATGTAGTACTAGCTGTCAAGAACAATCCGAAATATGGACATGCTTCTAAAGACGCATATGCAGTGGCTAAGGAGCTACTAGCATTTGTCGGTTTAGAGAGATATGCCGGGGCCCCAGTAACTTCTCTAAACACTTTTATGCTTAAAAAATTAGATCTTGCGAGGGCATTAGCTCTGTCTCCGAAACTATTAATGATAGA
>JAVVGE010000155.1:0-5215 GCA_032249255.1 Desulfurococcales archaeon
TGAAGTGTTTTGTAATTAGCTGTAAATATTTCTAAATACTTCTCAGGGCTATAGCACGATAAGTATATAAACCCTAAATCCTTGTAAATTTATTGATGTCCCCGAGTTTCCGAGATCCGTAGGGCTTTGAAGCCCCTGGCAACAGGGGTCGAGCTACTGCGGTGAGGGGACCCGGGGGTAGCGTGATGAACCACCCACCAAGTTAAATTCTTGGTGGGTGATGAACGCTCTACCATTTGAAGCTGTTTCGGGTTCCATAGAGGTTTATGAGGTTTGCTAGTGGGTTTCTATGTAGAGCCCTGCAATGCTGGTGAAGACCTAAGAGGGGCTCACGTGCAATCTATAAACCAAGATGCCCGGGGTTCTCCCATAGCAATGAACCTGAGGAAGCTATGAAGGTGGATCTGTAGGCTGGGGTCACTTAGAGCGAGTGGATGCAGATGATGCTACAGGGCAATGAAAGCCCTGCCCGATGCGATGAAGCCAAGGGAAGAGGGCTTAGTGAAAACCAACCCCGATGAAACCCGACCCCTAACTACTTAGTATAACTCATTAAAGCATTCAATCTCTGGTCATTTTGATGATGAGTGATATTATGATTAAGCAAACCTCGTCTTTTAAGGCGGGGTAGGATTTTTAAGCCCTGGAGTGTAGGTGTTTTTGGTGATGAGGCTATTTCTTTGATGGTTTGGGGGGTTGATGCCTCGGATGGGCACCCCGTTAGCGTGCCCCCAACCCAATGATCTTGGGGATAGAAGCATTAATCCCCCACCAGAGGGCTAACACCCCAGACCCCAGCATAGAAAACCCCTGGAGAGGGGAGGGGTCATTACCTGGTCAAGAGGGGTTTCTTCGAGGATAGATTCGATATTGAATAGCAGAGCTGGATAGGTTTACAACTGAAAGCCTTGCTCTTTAGGGTGGGGATGGGTTTTATTTGTTTTCTAGGGTTTTGATTTTTGGAGCCCGGGATGATGGGCTCCTGGGGGATCTCTGGTCACCCCGTCTGCCCCCAGATGACAGATGTAAACC
Organism: Desulfurococcales archaeon; assembly: GCA_032249255.1. Classification (GTDB taxonomy): domain Archaea; phylum Thermoproteota; class Thermoprotei_A; order Sulfolobales; family AG1; genus AG1. Next base: position 1,033 of record JAVVGE010000155.1, read on the forward strand.
CGAATAGATGGGGGGAACCGATGAACCACCAGTAAAAGGGCGGGGAGGAGGTCAGAGGTATTGACTGCCCCAGCAAGGATCAGAAGCAATCTCTCGCTCCTTATTGACCTTTTCAAGGATTCAGCAGAGTCTAAATATGATTCTCTAACTTGAAGCCTGAGATCCTCTTATAGAGAGAGCCTTAGCAATTTTCACCTCTAGTCTTATCCAACTTCAACGTTCATCTAAATACTCTTTCTGAACCCAGCAGATCTTGCTAACCTTGTGATCACCTTTAAAAGCTCTTTATCCTGTTTGTCTGAGAGTATGTTCTGATTATCCTTGAAATCCATAAATTTATGGATTAATGTTGGAAGTCTTGTTCATAGCCTCAGGTTTAGTAATTTATTCTATGTTGTATGTTGGATCACCAATTAGATATATAAAGTTTTATCATGAATATCATCTCTGATCATGGATCTCTATTAACAGAAATAATCTGTTAAACTCTAAGTTTTTATTAAAGATATATGGCGTGCATACATATGATCATAGATCATTATTATGAACATATTCATAAGCTTTTGAAGAATGCTGTAAGCAACTGGGGGAAATGATTTTACGGATGAATCACAGATTGAACTGTTTAAGTCTTTGTTTAAGCTGTAGATATCTTTCTACATAAGATCTTACGGCCTCTTCATATAAAAGTTTTTATCAAGAATTGTTATATCGATCTTTTTGTTAAAAGTCTCAAGTTCTTTAACGATATCTTGAGCCTGAGGATTATCTGAATAATCTTTTTTCAACACGTCTAGAGATGCTTTTATATCGCTAACTATTGTCTCAAGGATTTTTCTAAGCCTCTCATCAATTTTATAGCTGATCCTTTTGACCAAAGATCTTGCTCTCATAATATTCTCAAAATCTTTTTTAAACTCCTCAGGATCTGTTGAAACAAGCTTATCAACATCAAAAAGACTGACAATCTCCTCAAGATATTTGATATATCTATCCTCTCTATCGAGACCATAGAATATTATCTCGTGAGTCTTAGAGACATATTCATAACTTTCTTTAGGCCCTAGATAACATCTTCTCTTCCTTCGCTTACCACTCTCATCCTTAACATAATGAACTGCATAAAGATAAGTCCTTCCACTAACATCGATCTCCTCAATATAAGAATACGCATCTCCACACCTAGGACAAATCTTTTTCTCACGAGAGAGAAGAGACATTACAACTGAAAGCCCCGCCCTTTAGGGCGGGGAGGAGGTCAGTCACCGCATGAACAACCTCGGACCTATTAAGAAGTTTTGAAACTCAATTTCTCCAAAAGATCCATAGAAGACTTCTTAAAACAGTGTGGCCAGAACCGTGATAATGAGGCGACATAACGATCTTGGCATCTCCAACCTCTTCTGCTATTGAAAGACCTGAGAATACAGAAAAAATAGAATGAACACTATGAATATGAACAATATCAACATCTCTAATAATCTCTCTCAGCAACCTCCTCAGATCATCTCTTCTCCTAGGATAATGATATGCTTCCCCAGGACTCCAGACAGGCCATCTAATAATTTTCACACTATTTATCTCTTCTTCACGAGGCCTATCTATCTCAGGCTCTCCAGCGATCACAGTTATCTCATGTCCTATCTTAACAAGTCTCTCAGCAACCGATTTAACAACATATTCTACTCCGCCGATGTGTGGATAGTAGGATGGTGATATATACAATATGTGCATTGTTAAAGATTACAAGATAAGGTTATGAGACATTAAGCTATTTTAAAGAATATCTCATGTCTTAAGTATCTTTTTTGCCAGATTAACTAGTGCCTCTACATCTTTAAGTCTCAGTCTTATGTCATCGCTTTTAAGTTTCGCCTCGTGGAAGCCGTCTACATGTAGTTTATATGCTGAGTCCCACCAGTGGTAAAGCTCGTCTAATTTAAGCCTTCTCATAATATTTACCACAGCACTCTCGAGAAGCCCTGTAGTCCATCTCTCTTTTCTAACTGCCTCCTCAGCCTCTGATAGTTTGAGGGCTATGGCAATAGTTTTAACTGCCTCTTCAGCTGCTTTATAAAATTTCTCAGAAGCCTGAACAGGATCTTTGTTAATAAGCTTCTCACCTTCAACCAAAAATTTTTCTGCAAGCTCAAGATGTCTTCTGGCTTCATTAAATGATCTTTCAAAAGAAAACTCTTGACTCATTAGTTTAACACCAATGTTTACTTACTCTTAATATGTTATAAAACCTTGTATAAACATGGCTTAGAGTAGAAATATTCTAGCTTCTTTCAGTTTTCCTGTCACAGGATCTATTTCAAAACCTAAGATCTCGAGGGTTACCGTGTCTATTAACACAATATCTATCTCATCTGAGACAAGCATATGTGAATAAGCTTTTCTACCCATGATCTCTATGACGCCTAGACACTCATCAAATTCTGCAACACCTTTTGCAGTGGCGACAACTCTTTTTCCTATCAATGGAAGGTTAAGCTCTTCAACAATTTTTCTAGGAACCACAGTAAGAGTAGCACCAGTATCAACAAGAGCTTTTAGAGACATACTCTTCCCCATGTCAGGACTTCTAATCACAACATCAATCCATATATGACCCGCAATACATCACCAATCAAGGCTTTGCCTAGGGACATAAAAAGCTTCAGTATGCTCAAGGAGGATGCAGGTACCTGTTTTATACACGCTACCCTCGCTAGTCTCAACAACGTATTTCTCTAAAGCATTGGGTGGATATAAAGGGTTAAATCCTCCTTATCAGCTTCTCTACATCTTCTATTAGTTTCTCGACTTTTCTAAGCTCTTCCTCAACCTCTTCATGTGTTAGAATGCCACTGTAGAAGCCGTCGCTATGTAGTGTGCTTCTCCTAGCCTCAACTCTATCGTATATCCCCAACTCCACAACTTTGTGAACCTTCTTCGATAAATCCCTAAGCTTTCTCCTTCTATCAACATGAGCCTTTGTCTCTTCAAAACCATAGCTAAGAAGCAGGGCATCAACAGCTTTAACTGTTGCCAACCAGCCCTTCTCACATGCATCCCTAATCTTCAGCATATCTCCGCTCTTAACACCCTCCCAAAGCTCTTCAAAAGCCTTAGACAGTATCCTTCTAGCCTCCTCAAGAATGCTGAAAGCGTCCAAGGCTCCTAACATCAAATTCAAATCTATATACCTATTAATAAGCTTTAGGAAATCAACATGAAAAGCATATATGATTCCAAGCCATGTAATTAGCTTTTTGTAGCTAGCTCTTCTCCTGCTTCTCCCAAGCGATCTCCTTTGTCCACAGGTTCCTAACGCTTGCTATGACTAGGTATACCTGCGTTACTACCCACGTTCTGTAGGGCTTGAGTATGAGTAGTACTACACCTGCTACTAGCATAGCTAATGCTGTTAGCGATCCCATTAACGCTTTGTAGAATAGGATTGTTGCTGCTGCTAGTAGTAGCCATGGGTTGAATAGGTGTAGCCATGCCTCAGCCACTAGAACCGGCTTGAATTCTCTCGACGCTTTCGACAATAAGCCCAAGATTTTGATGAAGTGTTGTACTAGGTGCTGCGCTCTTCTAGTTCTCCACATGTGATATCCCTTCTTTGGGACAAGCTCTCTACAGATGGCGTTGTCAACAGCTATCGCTCTAAAGCCCTTGATCGCTATAAGAGTTGCTACATAACTGTCATCAGAGCCTATGTCTAACGGGAATCCTCCTATTTCTATCAAAAGATCTTTTTTGTATGCAGCAAGCTTTCCATGGAATATAGGTGTAGACCACTTCTTGCTCTCACCAATCCTCACGATATTATAGAAGTCTCTGTATCCAGCCTCAATATCTAGACGACCTTTCTCCTCAGGCCTCTTAACACATGTCACAGCACCTACAGTAGGATCTGAGAGCCATGACACGGCCTTTGACAAGACATCTTTAGAAGCCCATCTAGAGTCTGCATCAGTAATAACAATGATCTCACCATCAACATGTTTAAGAGCATTATTAAGAGCATAAGCCTTCCCTCTTCTAATATCCTCTCTAATAATCACAAGCCTAGCATCAGGATGCTTATCTCTCCATCTCTCAACAATTTCTACAGTCCCATCAGTACTTGCAGAGTCGACAACAATTATGCTCATAAGATCCTTAGGATAATCTTGTTCAAAAATATTAT
>JAVVGE010000156.1:0-5193 GCA_032249255.1 Desulfurococcales archaeon
GAGTGCTTTGAAGGGAGAGCTGAACGCGATAATAGATAAGGCTAGGGAATATGGTGTGCCGGTATTGATGGTAGATCCTAGGAACACTTCGAAGACATGCCCAATACACAAGGCTGTAATAGAATATGGGGAGGATAGGATAGGTGTCTGTAGCAAGGGAGGTGAGAAGTGGCATAGGGAGGTAGTAGCATTGATCAATATTTATCTTAGAGCCCTCGAAGCCCTTTATGAGGGCATTGCCCAGAAGGGCTTCGGGGTTTTAAGTATAGATGGGAGCACCATTCCGCTGGGCTTGACAGCCACCTATGAACCCATAGGGATCCCTAGGTCTCTTTGGGGGAGATGGAAGTCCTCCGATGCCACAGGGCTAAAATCCTGTGGATCAAGAGGCATAGCGATCTCAAAACAAAAGAAAACAATAACAACCAACGACCATCGAGGGATAAGCGGATAGAGATTAAGAGCAGTATATAAGCCTCCTGTCAACTGCAGGATCAAAGATCTTTGTTAAGTTTAAATACTAAAGATATATTTGCCTAGCGATAAGAGGCAGAGTATAGATGATCCTCGATATTGGCGAAAGGGATATAAAAATAAAATGCCTATTGCATATTGGTATTTTGGAGCTGGAATAGGATCTGGGGGTGTGTGGCTTGAGCAGTATTGAGGCTCAGAAGAGGGCGCAGAATGAGGCTAAGATCAAGGAGGCTCTCACGCTCCTCATGGGAATAGTTAACGACACACAGGTTCCTAGAAATATTAGAAGGGCTGCTATACAGGCAATAAAGATCCTTCAGGAGAGCAGCTTAACCCCAGGTGTCAGGGCTGCAAATGCTGTGAGCATTTTGGATGAGGTTAGCCAGGATCCTAACATGCCCACCCATGCTAGGAACCTACTGTGGCAGATAGCCACAAAGCTGGAAACTGTTAAGGACTAGCCTGGGTGTGCCTCTGGTGTATGGATTCAGGGTTAGGGGTATCTATGCCACGGCTATAGCTAAGATCCTCATTGATAGCGGTTTTAAGCCTAGCGATATATCTGAGAAGCTCTCGATGAGGCTAGGTGCCGAGGGAGAAGGCTATGTCGATATAACAGTTAAGAATGGTGAGCATGATAAGGGTCTCCTAGTTATTGTGGGTATTCCGAGCGCTGTTGAAGAGGCTTTCAAGGCTATATCTGGTGTTCTCAGGAGATCCCTCTATAGGGGGCCTCTCCCCCTCTACATGGTGTTCAGGACCTCAGCAATATCACAGGAATCTAGTGGATGCTATGTCGAGACCCCGCTAGGTGTTAATGGGTTTCTAAGGGATAAGATGTGCTACAAGGGTGAGGAGATGGTTGCTACTATCATAGGCTATAGAGATGATGGGATCCCGATTATCGATAGGGGTATATATGTTGTTGGGAGGCACATGATCCTCCTGGATAAGCCTGTGCAGAAGGTTTCAGAGCATATAAAGGATCCGGATGTCATACTAGAGCTAAAAGGGGTGTCCGATATGATCCTCAGGCAGGGCCTTGGAGTATCCTGGAGAAGCTCGGCCTCCAGAGCTTCAACAAAGGAGCTCCTGGAGGAGTTTGAGGAGCTTAGAAAGAACCTAGCTCTAATAACTAGCCAGGCTAGGGAGAAGCCGAGGCTGGAGCCTCTATACCTAGGTGAGGAGATAGCCTTTATCCAGCTATCCCCAGATGATATGGAGGAGCTCGATAGAATAAGATCCATGGTGATCCCGACAGCCCCAATGCATCATATCATCAAAGCATACTCAGATCACCCTGAAACAGCTGATCTACTGGACGGAATCGTTGCGAGCGGGGGAGATCCGGACATAGTTAGAAAAGGGATCAGAAAACATATTCTTGAAAACCTATACGAGGGAGCGGAGGTCCACCTAATCCATGGAAAGCCCTTTGAAAAGCCCCTGATTCTTGGAAAGGGGAGGCTGAGAATCTATATAGAGGATGGTGGCAAGATATTTATTGGGATCCTGAGGAATATAGCGGGCCCCGGGATCTACGATGGACTCGGCATTCCGAAGGAGAGGGAGGATAAGGCATTCACTGTAGTTGGTGAGGATACATGGCTCCTGATCCACGCCTACTATGCTAAGGATGCAAAGCTCAAGGGTATATATGTTAATATAAATACTAAGCCTATATTCATATACGATGGATCTCTAAAAATCCGTTACCTAGATCTAGAGCTGGACGCATCAATCACCGAGCAAGAGCTGAGGATAATTGATGAGAAACCCTTCGAAGCAATATGCAGAAAGCCCGCAGAAATATGTGAGAAGGCCAGGAACACTATGGAGAAGGTTAGAGAAAGATATAAAGAGATCTGGGGGATCATGAGCAACATGGGCAGAGAGATACTAGCGAGAGTAGATGATGAGAAAGACCCTGCCCTAGAGAAGTTTAAGAACTTAATAAATATTCTGACAAGTATATCTTATCTATCTTATCACTGAATATTCCCCATCAAGCTCCCGCAAGTTCGACAATAAATCTAGATACCTAGGTGTCTACATAAAATTACTTGTCGACCAGCCAGAGGATCTATATTGAGGAACTTGCTCGAGATAATACGTAAAACTATTATCCCAGATTGCTTATATTCCAGGAGAGGGGTTTCAGGGCCCGAGCTTTTCATGGGGAGCAGCAGATCCTGGTTTCCAGAAGACCTCCGCCGCGACTTATCGCCGAGATCATGAGGCCAGCCGTAACGACCCCCGCCCCTAGAAGGGTTCTCCTCGAGATCCCCTCCCTTCTCCATTTCATTGAGAATATTAGAGTAATGATAGGTGACAGGATCGAGATTGTGGATGGGATCACGACCCCGGCTAGTGGAAGGCTCATGAGGAATAGCGTGTATCCACCCATATAGCTCATTAGCCCAGAGATTTGGGAGCGTAGTAGGTAGGGGGTTTCTCTCCAGTATCTTCTGCCGAGTGTTCCATATGCTGCTGAGATCATCGTGAGGAAAGCTGCTGCTGAGGCGCTTCTGAAAGCTACTATAGAGATGGGATCCATATTATCAATGAGTATGCGGGATAAAAGCGTTGCCCCTCCCCAGAGAACCCCCGCTCCTAGTCCTGAGGCAATTCCTAATAGTCTATCCACGCGATCTAGCTCAGCGCTTCTGGATGGGTCTCTAAAAGCTATGAATAGCCCTACTAGGGCTGTGGAGGCTCCTACGAGATCTCCAACTGTAATGCTATCTATCTCTGTGAGAGAGGCCATGGCCGATGCCCAGAATACATAGGTATAGGAGGCGACGTTAGCTAGCCCAGCCCCGATCCTCTTCATAGAAGCTATGAAGAGAGCGTCTCCCAAGCCTGGGCCTAGAAGGCCTAGGAGCACCAGGGTCAGGAGTTCCCAAGTATCTAGATCCAGCCTCGATCCCTTAATGATAAGAACAGCAGATGCTAGGAACAGAGCTGCGAGATTCCTTGCTAGAGATACTATGTAAGAGGGCCATGGGATCTTATCAACCAATAGGGGGGAGACGCCCCAGAGAACCGAGGCTAGTAATGATAGTGTTAGGCCGAGGCCGAAGCTCTCCTCTGAAGAGACCAATGCTCTCCTTAAAGGGCATAGCTTAGCTACTACTTAAACTAATATATCATTATATCATAATGACTCCCTCCCGTTCTTTAAGATAGAGTAGAGATCCGCGATCTTTTGTTTTATGAATTAAAACTCGTCTGTATAGGTATTTCTCATACTCTAAGGAAAAATTATCCTAATATACTATTTTATGAATAATACAAAGCTTAGATTTTGAGTTAGCCAAAAATGACTATGACTCTACCAAGATGTTTACCACTAGCTACCGCTCCAATTGCTTCATTGACCTCCTCAAATCTATATCTTTTACTGATCACGTCTCTATAATTTATTAATCCTCTACGTGCAAGTTCTAGAACCTCGAGCTGATCCCTCAAGGAACCTGTATAATTCCCAACAATCTTAACTTCATTACGCACTATATGATGCACAGGAATCGGTGCTTCGTAACCCATCAAACCAATTATAACATATATTCCTAGTTTTGCCACAGCCTTAATATATGTATTTATAGTTTGTGGTAGGCCAACAATGTCTAGTACAGCCTTAACACCCTCTCCTCTAGTTATCTCGAATAGAGCTTTTACAGGATCTTCCTTAGAGGGGTTTATGGCGGCATCTATTTTAGCGAGTTTAGAAGCAAAATCTATAGCCTCCTCTCTGACATCGGCAACGATTAGGTTGGTATATGGCATTAGCCTCCTTACCCATTGCACAGCATACGAACCTAAGCCGCCAAGACCAACGACTAGAACATAGTCGTCTGGATCTATGTATTGCCTAGCCTTCTTCACAGCATTATAGGTGGTTAAACCGGCGCATGCGAGGGGCGATGCTGCCTGTGGATCGCTAAGATCATCGATATTTAATGTGAATCTATAGTGCTGAACATAGATGTACTCTTGCAAACCTCCGTTAGGAACATCGATAGTCAGCCGAGCACGCTTCTTAGCTAGCTGCGTATATCCACTTAAAGTATATTTATCCTCCTCAGCATACTGCCATGCATATACTAACATCTTAGATCCGATCCCAATTGATTCAGGGACCTTATCGCCCTTACCAACAACAATACCCACAATTTCGTGTGAAAGCATCCAAGGTAGGCTCTTAGGTATTCCAATAGGTCTGTAATCCCCGGCCCATAAATGGATATCTGAGTGACAAATACCTGCAGAGATAACCTTTAGCAACACCCCGTAATCGCTTGGTATAGGAGTATCTATATACTCAATGCTTAAAGGCTTACCAAATTCTCGAAGCAATGCTGCTCTGTGTTTAGTAGGGATATCAGGAATATCCATACATATAACCCCAACCTTATATGGGTAATAGTTATTAATATATACCATTGATCTCGGTAGACAGATCATCATAAATGCTATTACTAATAAACGACTAATACATGAGGGGTATTCAATGCATAGCTAGAATATTCCTTCCTCTTCTTCACCACCAATTCACTTTCTTCGTCGACTGAGAGTTCAAACCAACCATGGATTTTCTTGGTCTCTGTATATCCCGAATTATTATATTTGGACATAGCCTTTGCTGACCTCCTCCTCGTCCTAAAGGGCGAGGGTTCCCTTCAGGACGGATCATCGGTTCCCCCCATCTATTCG
>JAVVGE010000157.1:0-5145 GCA_032249255.1 Desulfurococcales archaeon
ACACATCTTCACCAAGTATAGTTACTAAAAGGTATATATATTCTGATAGATATTCATCTCGTTGGAGAAGAAACAAGGAAATATAGATTAAATAGAGGTGTAACTAAAAATATATTGATACATGAAAAGGCATAAAGATCCTAACATCTCACCCCTTGAACCCCCTTCACCAGAACCTCGTAATCCGGTGTGGCGGATGATATGACTATTTTCCCTATCCCCTTGATGTCGCACATATATATGTAGAATAAGGGAGATGAAGGAAGCTAGGGATAGCCCGCTGTAGAGGTGGAATTCATCGAAGAATACGGGGGCTCTGAAGAGCTGGAATATATATGCTAGATCCTTTAGGAAACCCCTGGTGGTTGCAAACTCCTCGGAGAGTCTGAACCTATCGATCCTCGACCCCAGACGTTTAAGCCATTCCGCTAGCTTAGCTTGATCACCAGAGTCAAGGATCTTGAGGAAAATTCTGAGCTCCTGCATAGCCCTGTGGAGCAATATCCCGGCCCTGTGGAAGTTCTGATAGGATCCGGTGGTAAGGAGATATGGATATTCCGGCACGGTAAAGACGATCCTATAGGCATTTCCCGCAGCGTCTTTCCATAGCCTCTGCAGGATCTCCCTCTTGGTCTTTATCCCTACTCTCTCTAGTATCGACAGCATCTTTTCGAGGGAGGAGGAAGTTATGTACATTAGTACCACAGGGAGATCCTTTGTTAGTTTGAAAGCCCTCACATATTCGCCTATAGCTTTCAAGGAATCCCCATCTGCATCCCTTAGGAAGCCATATATCTCCCTGATATCGAGCTCCCCAGCCCCTAAATCCCTCAGGAAGTTGGCTATCGAGATCATCTGATCCCTTGCGAGATCCCTCGAAGGGTAAACGCCGATAACCCCACCGTATTTCCACCCAGCCTCTATGTTGGCGAAGAGGGGTATTAGGAGTGAAAGGGTTTTGCCAGCCCCCGTAGGCGCTCTTAGCACAACCACATCCCTGGATTCGTTATCCAGGAATACCTTCAAGAGCTCATGCTGGAAGCCCCTCAGCCTTATCTCTCTCTTTGAATCTTCCACGCCAATCTCTATCTTTTTGTCTGATAGCCTGATGAAAAGAGGCGAAACCGTGATCACTATTGTGTCAGACATGCTTATCCCCAAAGAGTTTCAGGAGGAGCGGCACCCTGATTGTAGTTTCTTTTTGATGCCTCCTTATAGTGGGCTCGACTAGGAAGAGTCCTCCGGCCCTGATATAGCCTATAATCGATGCGGAGGGCTTGCTGGGCGGTTTAGATCTAGTCTCCATAACCTTTATAACATCTGAAGGGGTGTAGCCGAAGAGGCTGACGTCATATATATTCACCGGCACGCTAGACCATGCAAGATCCTCGATCCTCCCCCGGATCTCGGCCTCTCTCAGATATACCTTGAACAGCCCCATCCTCTTCATACCTATCCTTATATACAGCTCCCTAGGCAGCTCGATGCCAGATGCAAGTATTATCGTTCTAAATTCTGAGGGCGGGATCAGAGCAACGTAGTGCACAAGCCTAGGGTAAACTGTTTTTAGTGCTCCTCGAAACTCGGCATAGCCGGTGCCCCTCGCCTGCATGAAGATCTTCTTGACAGACACCCTGACAGGATATGCTGGGTATACATATACGCTATCCCTCCCATTCAGGAGGCTCTTTATCCGTTCCTCAACAAAGCCATAGTGCAGCGAGGTTCTAGCTATCCTGGGCTTCAAAGCCTGCACCTTTTCGCTCCCATAGAATGTAAAGTGGAGCGATGGTATCACGGCATAGGACTCGCGCTTACCCCGGCCACGCCGTAGATCAGGGGATAGTTATGTATATAATGCCCAGTAGCGATTATAGCTCCCCCTTCTTCGGCTAGGGAGGGCCTCTGCTCGGTTGCGAATAGCAGCACTCCATGTAGATGCATATTCGCAACATATACCTTTACAGGGGATCCTCTATGGTGCTTCAATTCACCTTACCACTTCATTGTGGCTTCCTTTGCTTCCCTACAAACTCGTCGAGACTAGTCTTGTAGATCAGCGTATCCTTCCAAGCCTCTAGTATTATTGCATCTACCTCCTCTTCGCTCAATCCTCTCAATTTGTCCCCAAGCTCTCTGTCGAGCACTAATATGCCCTGGTTTTCGAACATTTTTACATATCCGGTAACCTTGTTTATAACTTCCTCTCTATTTAGCACTTTCCCCCCGGATTCGCTGAGTATCATGTTAGCTATTTCATAGCCGCTGCCGATCTCGTACTTGCTGAACAGTATGGCTGGTATGTGGACTCTTATCTCTCCAAAGTGTGTAACCCTGCCACCGATCCTCGTGGTTCTAGCCACAGCTAATAGTGCTAGCATCAACTCGGCAAATGTCATGTCTCTCAACACTAGCTTCCCCACGAATGGGGTTCCAACCTCGATCATCTTGTATGTGTATAGTGCCCCTGTCCTCGCACCGCCTTCTCCTGGCATAACAGTCGTCTTGGTTATATCGTCCACAGCATTGAATGTAACTCGGATCACAGATTTTTCCTCCGGTATTGGCGATACATAGAGATCCCCCTCTACTCTAGATTTAACATTATAGTCCGCGGCCTCCTGAACAGCGTAGCCAAATATCAGGCAGCTTGGGCATCGCTCGCAGAACCCCTCAACCTCCTCTGGAGCCTGTTTTGGGGCTTGTTTTTCCCTTTCCCGTCTCATGTAGGGTCTTACCGCGCATGTATAGGTGTCACTATTATATCCCAGCTTCTTAAGCTCGTCTACGTGATGCTTGCCTTTTCTGTCGAACCACTCGTGCAGCGTGGCCAGCATCTGCCTTCTAACAGCTCCCGACTGGAACTTCGTGTTGAGAATCGCTGGGACGCTATGCCCTGTATATGTTGGCACCACGGTTACATCTTCTGTATCCTGCTCATGCCTTATTATTAGCCTTGAATAGGCCTCTATTACCACGAATACGTTTGCCACCTTCCCTTTTACTATTGCATGGTATTTCTCTGGCTTCTCCCTCTTCACAGCCCACTCTAGGATCTTATTGATGTTGTTCCCGAATACCTTCTTACCTATCTCCCCCCAGAGATGGGGTTTTTGACTGACCTGCGGAGGTGGAGCCCATACTCTTACCTCCTTACCCTCCACCCCTGGCTGCTGGGTAGAAGGGCGAGGTGGTGTGATAAAAAAGATATATTTGGTTCATTTTGGCGCTTCATTATATATGTCTATACTTCTCATAGACAACATCGAGCATTACTTCTATAAACCTGCTTAACTGCCCAGGGTTCAGCTCTTTCCTAAAGCGAAGGATGAGATCGGCTATCTCATTGAATATGCTGAAGAACATCACCCTATAGCTGATCTCCTCCTCACTTCCATCCCTTTTAACCTTTTTCTTCTTCTCCTCTAGATCAAGGTTTAGAATTAGCTCCACCAGCCTTAAGAACTCGTCCATCACAATGCCTTTGGTGTCCTCCTCCCTCAAGGTTCTTGAGTATCGAAGCATCAGGTTAATCGCCTCCCTCAGCGGTCTCCGAACCATATATTTGCTGAGATCGCCTCTAAGCTCTCTCAAGCTATATGCATAACTATAGAGTAGGCTATTCAGCGGCTTAGGTTCTACCCCTCCTGCTTTAAGGGCTTGAACCATATATTTCTCCACCTCCAATGACTTTGACAAAAATCAAATCATAGTGGGGGAGTCTCTTACTGCCTTCCCCCCTTGGATCGAGTGATGTGGGTGGCGGCGAGCTCAATGATATGGGAGCGTAGGGTATCGAATTCATGTACTCGTGCATTGCTATAGCGTAGTCATAGATCTTCTTACCGTGGCCTCTCCGCCATCTATCAAACCATCCAAATAGCTTTAATCCATAGATGAAGAGGGATTCAAGTAGTGCTACATATGATAAATTATATATGGCATACTCCTCTGGGGTCATCTGCCTCGATCTCCCTGCTGATCTCTTAACATCCTCAAAGACCTTTACAATGCTAAGGATGAGATTTGATGTGTGGGGCATAACTAGTGGAGCCGCCCAGATCCCAGGTTATATGCATAGGTCAGAGAATTGAGGAGGCCAACCTGTCCCCCCGCTTGTCCCCCGATGGTTATTGATTATCGCTGATATTCTTTTGTTTGGTGTTGCTTTGCTTCTTGATCCACAGGGTTTTTAGCCCTGTGGCATCGGGGGACTTCCCCCACTCCACCTCCCGGGCGATATGCCCTAGGAGGCTTCTCGGAAGGGCGGTTGAGCCCAGCGGCACGGTGCTCCCATCTAGGCTTGAAACCCCGAAGCCCTTCTGGGCATTGCCCTCATGCAGGGCTTCGGTCTTGGGAGCTCTAAGCATCATCGCTCTCCGAGTATTTCCATATGCTAAACACATAGGGTATCGCCTTATCATCAAAATAGATAGGGATTGGATACTTTAAGCTTAAGCCCAGACAACAAACGAGTATAAAAGCATTCCCACTACCATGAAAAAGGATACAGCCCCAGATGATAGATGTTAAAAAAACGAATATATGGGGAACCTATGATCCGCCTATAAGGAATGATGATCAATGACGACATGAAGGTGGGAGAGGAGGTCAGCCTCTGGATAAGCATGACATTGAATAGGGGGTCTTGCTCTTTAGGGCTGGATAAGGCTTATGTTTTTAAATCTTCTAGAGAAATATCTGTTGCTGTGATGATGCGTATAGTGTTTTGAGGGCTTGGGAGTCAATGCCCTGGCTGGGCATCCCATCAGAGTGCTCCCGATGTCCATAGAGGAGGCCCCGAACTGTATCCCCAGCCCAATGATTATTAGAGAAAAACAATAATCCCCACTAGAGGGGTGAAGCCCCAAGATCCCCAGCATAGAAAAGATGATCTTATATAGAATTGAAAGTAAAATTATACTGCAGCATACCTCCAGCTTTTTATTTATTCCGAATTTTTGAACATGTATAAGAATATACTCTGTTTCAACAGACGATCCCTTATTATTAAACTTTGCTCTCTATAAGTCTTAATGAATAACGAGGCTTTCCCTATAATGGTAGTATCATGTGTGCTCCTTTATCTACCAACGATCCTCAGTATTTGCTCGTTACTTGTTATCTCTTCAGGGGTGCCTTGGA
>JAVVGE010000158.1:0-5097 GCA_032249255.1 Desulfurococcales archaeon
TCCTTATCAAGATCCTCGAAAACATAAATAGAGTTTGGTAATAGCATCCTCAAGCTGGCTACCAGCTTGTTCATGAAGTCTTTTTCTCTATTTCTCTCTAGCCACATACCTCTCATAGAGATCCCTCTTACCCTTACTCTATGCAATGGTCTTCTTACGCTCATACACGATTTTTATGCTCTAAAGGGGTCTGAGATCGACGTGGATAAATCCTATGAGGGCTCGTAGCCATCTAGGGATAGCTCATTACCATCCCAGCCGGTAACCCTCCTAACATCGATCTCCTTAGAGCTATTAATGGTATTATTATCCTGTTATCCTTGATTATAACCTCGCCAACACCCCACCCCATCCCCTAACCCTTTTCTCAAACCACGTCGATCTCCACGATACATAGAGATATTCCCCTAGCCTAAGAGTTATCATAATGGTTTTTGATTGGTAATCTATCTTCATAAGTGCTGTCTTGCACCTAGCGAACTCCTCCTAATCCTAGGCTTAACCTTCCCAGCCCTTCCCCCTCAGATACCTCTTCCTCCAACTCTTCATAATCGAGTACGCTTTCCTAATAACAGCATCTACCCAGTGCGCAGCATAGGGATTATCCTTCATAAGCTCTTATCTAAGCCTTTTCCTGAAAGCCCTATCCTTCAGTATTGCTGGGATCCTCACCTTCAAACCTCTGATCACGACCAGCTTTCCACCCCTTCTAACGAGCTCTGGGAAGCGGTATCCCCACTCAATATTATCCAGATTATATCTATAGCCCTCTGGAGAGCCTTAACATATCATGTTACCAGCTCAGAGGCCCTCCTATCACTAATAGGCACTCTATATACCCTCACAAGCTCGAGAATCTTCAGTAAGTCTTCTTGCACCCTCAAGCACATTCTTATGACCTCGGCATCCTCACTCCAAATAAAAGAGATATTATTAACTATTATAAGCATATATGAAACTCAAAGCAGTTTCACTGCGGCATTGCAATTTAGATCCCTCATCTGAGTGCATTATCTTAAAAGGGTTTCTGCATAATTCTACCTGGTGTCTAGATGGTTCTTATCCTCTCTGAGCTGGATGTCCAGAGGCTCTTAGACTATGAAGAGGCTCTTGACGCTATTGAGAAGGCCACCCGCATGCAGGCTGAGGGGCTGGCACATGTTAATCCTAGGAGCAGGGTTTATTCGAGATCCTCTGTGCTCCATGTAATGTCATCTACTATAGAGCCTCTAGGTGTTAGCGGTGTTAAAGCCTATCTATCCACTCCTAGCAGGACGGTCTTCGTGATCCTCCTATATAGCATTGAAGGATCGAGGCTCTTGGCCATCATAGAAGGCGATGTACTCAGTAGGATAAGGACAGGGGCTGCGAGCGCCCTAGCAACCAAGTACCTTGCTAGGAGAGGGGCGTCTATACTGGGTATCATAGGCTCTGGGAGACAGGCCTATACACAGGCCCTTGCAATAGCTAGTGTCATGAAGCCGGAGAGGATCCGCATATACTCCCTCAATAGAGAGCACGCAGAATCCATGGCCAAGAAGCTCTTAGAAAAGGGCTTGAAAGCAGAGGTCTCCCAGGGGTATAGAGATGTTATCAGCTCAAGCGATGTCATTGCAACAGCAACAAACTCTAGAGAACCCTTTGTAAGGGCTGAGTGGGTTGGGGAGGGAACTCACATAAACCTCGTAGGCTCGAACCATCCATCGAGATCCGAAGCTCATCCCGAGCTATTCCAGAGAGCAAATCTAGTGGTTACAGATAACAAGGAGCAGGCCCAACGTGAGTCTGGAGACATAATAAATGCTGTGAGCTCTGGATACATATCCTGGGACAGGGTTTTCGAGCTGTGGGAGATTCTCTCTGGGAGGGTTGGCAGGGTATCTGAGAGAGATATAACGATCTTCAAATCCCACGGTATTGCCCTCTGGGATGTTGCTGTAGCAAAGCTGGTCTATGATAAGGCGAGGGAAAGGGGGTTGGGGAGGGAGGTGGGGTTCAATGGCTATTGGGAGAATAGATTCTTTTAATGCGTCCCAAAGGGGTCAGGGTCTTCTAGAAATGATTCGCTCTGGGTGTGATCTACTACCGGGCTGGGATGTTTTTCATTGCTAGCCATCTACTCCAGGTCTATTGGTGTTCATACAGATCCTCGCCTAGATCTATGCTTATATACCAAGTCCACCGGTAATATGTTTGATGAGAGATTTTGATTATATATAGCAGGATAAGGCTTGGAGGCTCTCTAAATGCTATGGTTATCAGGGCTTGCGAATCCGAGATCCTCGTGGATCTAAGAGGCTTAGGTTCAAAGCATAGGATAGAGGGTAGCTAATCATGGTTGTGAGGAGAGAGGCAGCTCTCACAGGCTATAGATTTATTAGAACCTCCGACTCTGAGCTAGCCGTCTCGGAGATGTTCAGGAGCCGACAGGGTGAGGGGCCCACGGCTGGATTGCCAGCTATATTCCTCAGGCTCCAGGGGTGTAATCTGTGGTGTATCTGGTGTGATACGATAGATACTTGGGTGAGGGGGGAGATATATAGTGTTGAGGAGATCCTAGGGATATGGGGGTCTCGCGGGTGGGTCGAGGATCTAGCTAATGGGTATATGCTGGTAATAACGGGGGGAGAGCCTCTTCTGAGGCAGAGACCTATTGTGAATCTATTGAGATTGTTTATAATGAGATACGGCTTTAAACCCAGGATAGAGATCGAGACTAACGGGACTGTGGAGCCTATGAGAGAGCTCGTGGAGCTCGTGGATCAGTTCAACGTGTCTCCAAAACTCTCAAACTCAGAGATCCCTTTGATCCTGAGATATAGGAGAGAGGTTCTCAAATCCTTTGCAGAGAGCGGTAAAGCGATATTTAAGTACGTCATAGTAAGTGAGGAAGACATTGAGGAGGTTCTTTGGCAGGTTAACAATGTGCCATTGCCTAGGGAAAGGGTATATCTAATGCCCGAGTCGAAGACTAGGGAGGAGTATCTGGAGAGGCTCCCCCTTATAGAGAGAATATGTAGTGAAAAAGGCTTCAAGCTATCCCCAAGGCTACACATTCTACACGGATGGAAATAGCAATAAGGCAGACCCTGCACCCTAGGCTAATTCATTTTTATGAACCCAATATCCCCTTACAAGTGAAAGCCTCATCCTTTAAAGTGGGAATGGAAATTGAGATTTATAAACTATAAAATAAATAAATAGAATAGCAGAAAGAAACCCGGAGTAGGAGGAATTCCAATGATTCCACAGGGGCCATAGCCCAGCCCCGAAAAATAATACCCCTAAAATTGAGAAACTGAGAAGTAATGAGAAAGCATCCGGGCGGAGAGCCGACAAACAGCCCGGGAGCTTGGAAAACAAAGCCTCCTAGAGATGCTGGAGGTCATCAGGGTTTAGATAGGATATATTGTGGAGATGCGATATATAAGTTTCTATATACTACATAGAATTAGGATACGACTTGTCAGTAGATCTTAAAGGGATCGAAGAGGCTGTTGAGAGAGCTGTTAAGAAGGCCCTTGCAGAGGCTAGAGGAGAGGATCTAAAGATCTTAGCAGAGGCTATAAAGATCTTAGCAGATTATATAAGGGAGGGGTTTAGGCTATTTAATGAGAGGCTCAGCGATATAGACACGAGGTTCGAGCAAATAAATACGAGGCTCGAGAGGTTCGACACAAGATTCGAGCAAATAGACAAGAGATTCGAACAGATCGACAATAGATTCAAGAGGATCGACAGAAGATTCAAACAAATAAACACAAGATTCGAGCAAATAGACAAGAGATTCGAACAGATCGACAATAGATTCAAGAGGATCGACAGAAGATTCAAACAAATAAACACAAGATTCGAGCAAATAGACAAAAGACTATCTTCTCTAGAGAGTAACGTTAAATACCTAATGAACGCTGTGAACGAAATTAAAACAGCTTTGGGAGCAACTATGGAAGATTACACCGCCGTGTGGCTGTCCAAATGGCTTGAAGAGAGGGGATATAGATGCGAGGTTAAGACCAGGGTCACTGTCCTTATCGATGGTGTACGAGAGATCGATCTTCTATGTGTAGATCCTCTTGTAGTAGGTGAGGTAACGACAACCCTTAGATCCGTTGATGAGGCTGAGAAGGAGATTAAAAAGCTATTAGACAACGTCACATATATAGAGAAGGCATGGGGAACCAAGCACTATGCAAAGATACTAGCCGTAGAGATAGCGCCAGAAGATGTGACAGAGCATCTCAGAAAAAGGGTGGAGGAGCTGGGCATAGTACTCGTACTGGGTAGGAGTTACCTTTAAATTCTATAGTAGATATCCTTTTATTCTTCAACATCGGGTTTGGGGATCGAGCTGTTAGCTTTCTCCCAATTCCATCGGGATCATAATTGTATATAGTTATATATGATGCTTTCGCCTCCCCTTTTAATTCTACTTTAAATTCTATAGTAGATCATCTTTTCTATACTGGAGTCTCGGGTGTTAGCCCCCTGGTGAGGGATCAATGCTTCTATCCCAAGATCATCGGGCTGGGAGCACGGCTCGGATCTCCCCCCTAGGGACATCGGGTCTCTCTAACGAAGTGCCCATCCGAGACATCAACCCCCAAGCCCTCAAAACCATACACATCATCACAACCATAGATATCTACCTAGAAGCCTTAAAAACCCCGATCTAAAGGGCGAGGCTTGCCCTGTTGTCATTTGTTAGGACAATTATTTGTGGTTTCTTCTTGCTCTAGAGGGTTGAGCCTTAAATAATGGATGATCTCTCTATTCTATAGAATTAGGGATTTTATAGTCCATAGTGTTTATAGCTTTTTCTTCCTTCCATTCTATAGTAGAATTGCTGATCTATTTGTTTTCTGTTTTGCTCAAAATATCATCTACCTTATCCGGCTTATAAGCGATGATCTAGTTTTTGATCCTTGTTTTTGATGTCGCTGACCTCCTCCCCGCCCTAAGGGGCGAGGCTTTCAGGTTGTAATGCTTACGGGGGCTCTAGTTTTTTTGGTAGTCTCACACCTCTTTGACCCTGGTATGTTCCTCTGTATGGCTTCTCTATTGGTGTTGATACCTTGGCTAGTATTACGTGGAGGA
>JAVVGE010000159.1:0-4995 GCA_032249255.1 Desulfurococcales archaeon
AGGTTATATATGAACCATCCTCTCAGGCCTAGACTCTCTAAGCTATTCATACCAAAGATCAAGCCCCTGAGGAAGATCTATGAGTGGGAGACAGCTAAATACGCCTATCTAGCAGGCTATAGACCGCAGGAGGTTGAGTGCCCATACCTCGAACACTTCCCATCACTCAGAGTAAGGATTAGGGATATAGTCTATAAGATAGAGACCAGCCGCCCTGGAACAATGCTTAAACTCATAGAATGGTTCGACAGGGAGTTTAACCCATCAAAAGTGGAGAAAGCGGTGAAACTCGGTGAGTGCTCAATCTGTGGTGAGCCAACCTCTCCCGGAAGATCTATATGCAAGTCCTGCGAGCTACAGCTAAAGACGCTGGGAAGTGCTAGAACAGCATTTCTGAGGCCAGGGACTAGCCAATATGGTGCTAGCGCATTACTAAGTTAGCCAGCTCTCTAGCCCTTTTAAAAACGCTGAGAAGCATTTCGTGGGACAGCCTGCCTGTTCTCATGTTTCTAGGACTCGGGTGGTAGGAGGCCATCAACCAGATCGGCCCCCTTGCCCTGGTGTTAACTAGATGCTCCGCCCCATGTTTGAATCTATATCTAGGAGCCGTGGCTTCTAAAGATCTCTTGATAGCAAGCTGCAATGACTGCCACGCAATCTGTTTAAGGGCTATGAAGATCCTAGATCTCTCCAGGATCTTTATCTCCTCAACTAGATAGCCCATACACCTTAGAACCTCGTCCCTCGCAGGCTTATTCCCCGGTGGAGCACACTTAACAGACGCTGTTAGATATATATCCCTCAGGATAAGACCATCATCTCTCGAAATGGAGCGAGGCTGATCAGCAAAGCCGGCGTCATATAGCGCTCTCATGAGGTTATTACTACTCTCGTCACCGGTAAAAACTCTTCCAGTCCTGTTACCTCCTCTAGCGGCTGGTGCGAGACCGACCGCGAAGATCCTGGCCATAGGATCTCCATAGCCTGGCACGGGTCTAGACCAGAAACTCTCTCCTGGATATTTCTTCGCAACATCTATCCTATATCTAGAGAGTCTAGGGCATAGGGAGCAATTTATTATCCTTCTGGCCAGGCTTTCGAGAAGGCTCATTGTTATCAGCACTTCCCGAGATTGACAAGTCAATCCTTGATCTTAGAACTATATATATAGGCTCATTGTTATCAGCACTTCCCCAACAGATCTATGAGATCTTTTTCCTCACCTCTAGCACAAAGCCCTTCTTACCTGTAACAATTATCAGCTCCCCAGCCCTTATAACCTCTTTTGAGACAGCTCTCCAAAGCTCGCCCTCAACTAGGACATAGCCCTCCTTCCCAGGCCCTATATCCTCCTTAGCAACCCCCTCCTTACCTATTATCTCGAAGATCTCCGACCTCTTCCTCCTAATACCTACGAGCTGCCACACAACTATGCCCCCAACTGTTGCAGCTGCTATCCCAACCCCCAGGGAGAAGCCGTAGACCGTGCTTATAAAGCCGCTGGATCCCGCTATCAGAATCTCCCTACCCGTGATCGGGAGTAAAGCCGCTCCCAGAGCAACCATCACGGCCCCAGCTGTCATCAATATCCCCCCATCGGCATGTCCTATGGCGAAACCGGCCACTATGAATGACGAGCCTATGAGAATCAATGCCATTGTTAGCAGATCTACCTGCAACCCCGCACCCAGAAGACCAATGATTATGAATACAAGCGCTACTGGGAGCGCTATCAGATGCCCTGATGATATTGCGAATATAGCGCTGAATATACCTATAGTTAGCATGATACTGCTAACAGTTGGGTCTGAGAAGAAGCTCAGAACCCTGCAGCTAAAGCAATCCCCAGCTGCTGATACCCTGCCTATCTCGAGCCTGTAACTCCCCCCACTCGTGTTCACAACAACACCTCTGAGCCTATCTATGAGCTCTCCGAGGCTCCTAGCTGTTAGATCAGCGAACCTCAGCCTCACAGCCTCCTCACCATTAACGACCGTGGCGTTTAGGATGAACATTGCCACAAGGGTGGCATTCCTACCCTTTTGAGAGGCGTAGTCAGTGAATTTCTTAACCAGGGGATTCACTATCTTCGGCTCTGTGATCGGCACGAGCCTCCCTGTCTGATCTATCGTGACTGGCTGTGCATCCCCTATCAACGCCGTGGGATTTACTGCGAGGATATGCACGGGTACTAGGATAAGGGTTGCACCACTAAAGCTATCGCCAGAAGCGTATCCAATCACGGGCGCTCTGGAATTGAATATAGCGTCGGCTATATCCATCGTATCCCCTAGAAAGCCTCCAGGTGACTGGACATCGAGTATTAGGGCTGCATTCTCTCTATAAGCCCTGTCTATCAGATCCTGTATATATCTCTTCATACCCTGATCAACAGTCCCCCTTATCGTGGCGACAATAGCCTCTCTAATAATCACCCCTTCATTCTGTGGCTGTGCGCTGGCTAGCATGGACGTTAGTGAGGTGGCTATTGCAATAGATATGAACGCTATAGCTGCTAGCAAAAATGTCTGGTAAAAAATATCGATGGGGGCGGGCTTCCTCCTCATGGCTATTTGCCCTGCTCCTGCTGGGTCCTTCCTAATGCGGCTGCGAGGGGGTATGATAGGCTCGAGAGATCTGATCTAAGGGTATCGGCTATAAGAACCATGTTCTTCTCCTTAGCAACCTCTACCAAGGTCTGGAGCTCCCTCAACCTAATCGCTATCGGATTATTAGCATAGATCTTGGCTGCCTCAGCTATTATTGCGGCTGCCTGCCTCTCACCCTCGGACTCTATCACCCTCGCCCTCCTAATCCTCTCAGCCTGGGCCTGCATAGATATAGCCCTCACAAGATCCTCAGGGAGCACAACATCCTTTATGGTGACTGCCACTATCTTTATACCCCAGGGCTCTGTGATCTCATCCACGATCTTCTGGATCCTCTTGCTCACCTCCTCCCTATGGGCAAGGAGCTCATCCAACTCCACAGTCCCAATGACGTCTCTAAGTGTCGTCATTGCCAGCTGGATCACAGCATAGTTATAGTTAGCAACCTTAACAACAGCCCTTACAGGATCCTCGACCCTGTAGTAGACAACTGCATCAACTAGAATGCTAACATTATCCTTCGTAATCACGTTCTGCTTAGGAAAGTCAACAGTATTTATCCTCAGATCCACCTTAAAAAGCTTATCAACGATCGGTATTATGAAGAAGATGCCTGGCCCCGCCGCCCCTTTAAGCCTCCCAAGCCTGAAAATCACAGCCCTCTCATACTCTCTAACAATCTTTATAGAGGCTGCAAGGAATGGAAGTACTATAAATAGGATAGCAACTATAAACGCTATCGTAGCCCCATCCATATCGATCCCCCAATATATTATTTCCTCAGAGCTAATAAAGGGGTCTCACATTATATAATTACACTCAAAGAGGCGATGCCTCACTCATAAGCATCTTCCCAGGAGACACTGTTAAGACCCGCCTGTCCCCCGATGGTTATTGATTATCGCTGATTTTCTTTTGTTTTGGATTGCTTTGCTTCTTGATCCACAGGGTTTTGATCTCTATGGCCATCGAGGGCTTCCCCCACTCCACCTCCCGGCGACATGCCCTGGGAGGCTTCTCGGAAGGGCTGTCAAACCCAGCGGAAAGGGGCTCCCATCTAGGGCTAGGCCTAGAACTCCGAAGCCCTTCTGGGCAGAGTCCTCATGCAGGGCTTCGAGGGCTTTAAGATAGATGTTTATCAATGCTACTACCTCTCTATGCTATTTCTCACCACCTTTGCTACAGACACCTATTCTATCCTCCCCATACTCTATCAAGGCATTGTGTATCGGGCAGATCTTAGACGTATTCCTAGGATCTACCACAAGCACCAGTATACCATATTCCCTTGCCTTATCTATTATCGCGTTCAGCTCTCCTTTCAGAGCACCCTGATATATCCTGTGCCTCAGCTGCCTATTCCTATACCTAGCGATCATAACCCTTATATCTTCCCCGGAGATCCTCTCAATAACTATAACGCCCCTAGTCCTAAGGGCGTCCCTTACTACTAGGTTTGCTGTCTTCATTCTATGGTCCTTTTTCTTTTTTCCTTCTCTAAGCTTTTTCATAGCCTACCTAGCCTCTCTGCTACCGGATCCATTTCTCCTCTGAATACTCTCCTTCCTATAGCTATAGCCCAGGGTTGTCTCTGCAAGATCTGTTTCTAGGATTATTGCTAATGCCTCGTAGAGAGTTGCTACAGAGTTCTCATTAACATCTACAGGCTTAACAATATCCTCTGGCCTATAGATCTCAATCTCCTTCCCAAGGGATAGGTGGAATATCCCCTCCTATTCTTCCTATCAAGCTTGATCTTTGCGTGGGATGTCGGCTTAAAACCCCTAGCCAGTAGCTTGTAGAACTCCTTAGAAGGCTCTAGATCGAGGTGCACCCAGCCCCTATGAGTATTAATAGCAGCGCTTGTGAAAAAAGTTCTCAAAACCATTAATCCTGATCTTGGTTGGGTTTACTGGTTTCCATACTGGTCATCAACTAGCCATAGGCTAACACTATTGATCCTAGGCACTAGCATGCCCCCTATCATCTCTAGATCAGCTTGATCCCGAGCAATCTCCCAAGATTTCTTCCAGAGATATCTCCTGATCCTCCTACCCCTAAGATCCCTTTCCCCAGACCTAGATACTTAACGATCTCTTTGAAGATCTCTCTAGAGTATTGCCTAGCCATATTCCTCCTTAGAGAGAATGTGTGGGGATGTTTCATATATTTTGGTGTATATGTTAATCTCCTCTAGTGCCTCGAACCCCCTGGGTAGAGGCTTTGAAGGTAGAGCTGCGGTTCTATTAACAATCCTTTCGAATGTTCTGAAAACCCATCCCACTCCTTTTCCAAGATATTAGAGTGCTTTTATATTGCTTATTACTAATTAAGGATGAAGCCCCTCATTCTAGCTGTTTGGTTTTATCTTCTATTATTTTCCTGA
>JAVVGE010000160.1:0-4990 GCA_032249255.1 Desulfurococcales archaeon
CACCATGGAAAAGAATACATAGAAGAATATCAGAGGTGGCTTTAACAGCCTATGTGGATCCTAGCAACACATCTAGAGAATGCCCCAGATGCGGGTATGTTGTGGAGACCCAAGAGGGGCAGATCCTCGAATGCCCTAGATGTGGATTAAAAATGAACAGGCATAAGGTAGCATCTATAAACATTAGGAGGAGATATCTAGAAGGCAAGAGGAGAAGGAAGAGGAGAGCCAGGATGCGGGGGTTTCCCCACAGCAATGAACCAGAGGAAACAATGAAGGAGGAGCTGTGGGTCGGGGTCACCCCGAGCGGGAGGAGCCCAGTGATATGGATCCCAATGAAAAGGGATCCTGAGGGCGATGAAACCAAGGGAAGAGGGCTTGATCAAACAATGTCAAGCCCAATGAAACCCGAACCCCGGTTTTGAGGGATTTTAGTATGGGCAGCAGTGTGGAGATATTTAATAAATATGCTAATAGATATGATCTTTGGTATGAGAGAAACAGAATCACTGCCGAGAACGAGGCTAGGCTTATAAAAAAGATTTCCTCGGGCGCTAGAACTCCATGCATAGACGTCGGAGGAGGCGCCGGCTATTTTGCACAGATCTTAGGATGTATAAATATAGATCCCTCACATGAGATGCTAGCAATATCAAAGATAAAGAGAGGTGTAGAGAGTGTGCAGGGCTATGGAGAGTATTTACCAATAAGGTCTGAGAGCATATGGTTTGCTCTAATAGTTGTCACTATATGCTTCGTAGAATCTCCAAAAAGTCTTCTGGTAGAGGTGAGTAGGGCTCTTAAAAGGGGAGGTAATATGGTTCTATGTATAATCCCTAGAGACTCGCCATGGGGAGAACATTACGCCCATAAAAAAGACTCGCCATTTTATAGTGTTGCCAGATTTCTAACGAGAAAAGAAACGATAGATCTTATATATAGGGTAGGTCTCGAAATAGAAACTATTATGGGCACTCTCAGCTACCCTCCATGGCTTGAACCCTATCTAGAGGATCCTCAACCGGATCGTGGTGAATATGGATTTATATGCATAAGAAGCTATAAAAATACCTAAATCTTTTGATAATTTATAAATATTTAACAGATACATATAGATAGAAGCCTGGTTCCCCTTAGGACGAGAAGTTTTTATAAACTACACCATACTACTATATTTTATTCCATAGCGTTGGGGTCTTAATAATCAAAAGTGCTAGTAGAATATTCAGTATGGAATCCCGCTTGTCCGCTTATCCCCGATGGTTATTGATTATCACTGATATTCTTTTGTTTTGGATTTCTGTGCTTTGATCCACAGGGTTTTTAGCCCTATGGCATCGGGGGACTTCCGCCTCTCCCATAGAGACTTTGGGATCTCTATGGGCTCACCGGTTGCTGTGGAGCACAGCGGCACCGAGCTCCCATCTAGGTCTAGGATAGAAAACCCGAAGCCCTTCCGGGCAGAGCCCTCATCCAGGGCTTCGGTCTCGGGAGCTCTGAGCATCATCGCTTCTCGAGGTCTCTCCACGCCCAGGTCTAGCAGAGATTATTGCCTCATCATCAATACAATATGGATTGGGTGCTTATAAGCTTAAGACCAGACAACAAACGAATATAAAAGCATTCCCACTACCATGAAAAGGGATACAGTCCGAAGAGTACCCACTAGAGACCCCGACTCCCTAGAAGCATTTAAAAAACAGATAGAGAAGAGGAAGAGGAGCAGGCGGAGAACCAATAGAGTAGCTCTATTCTCGAATAGATATGAGGAGGCATTATTTGATATAGGCTTGGCATGTGCTAGGCTATGGAATGAGCCTAACTATGAGAAGAGGCGGCATTCTTCAATAGAGAGCTATCGCCTGAGAAGAGGGATATGATTAACAAGAGATATTATTATTAGGTATAAAGGGGTTCTTGGTGTTAATGCTGGCCAGGTTATTAATAGGGATGAGAGGCTTGGAATGCTTTCTTATAGCTGGTGGATCTAAAGATTCTAGGAGCACATCTAAAGAATACTCAGTACAATAGGTGTAGGTATTAAGGAGGTGAGGAGTGGTATAGAGAGATCTATGACTCATTCCTCTCCTTTAAAGCAGAGAGGAGATCGTATAGAGAGTTTACTCCGAGGCTCAGTATACTACCTTAACTTTCCTGTAGATCTATTTAGACCTTCAAGGGTCTTTTGCAAAGGTATTTTATAATAAGGCTAGATAGATGAAGACTCTAATAAATATTCAGTTTGTTTCAGGTTCTGTTAATTGAACATTATTGGTTGTTAACTTATTATATGGATAAATTAGTTGTCAGTTTTATTTGCATATATAGATATTATGTAAAAATATTAGTAGATATAAATTATGATACAATGTTATGTATAGAGATAACGGGATTTTTAAGCTTTTACTTAGATACAGATCTGGGAGCTGTGTTGAGAAGAATAGTTATATTGGGAGGAGGTACTGGTGGGCTTGCCGCGGCTAAGCATCTATCTGAATCCCTGGGGACTGACGCTCAAGTCACGATTATTGATAAAAGGGATAGAACGGATTTCAGGCCTTCATATCTCTATGTAATGATGGGTTATAGAGAGCCGAGCCAGGTTTCAGCACCACTATATCTTGTTGAGAAGAGAGGAGTTAGATTTGTCAGGGCAGAGATTAGAGGTATAGATCCTGGAAATAGGGTTGTAGATACCTCAGCTGGGAAGATCTCCTATGATTATCTCCTAGTCTCGCTTGGTGCCGAGACAAGGCCTGAGCTTGTTAAGGGAGGCCCCCTACCCCATCCTTGGGAGCTCGATGGTGCTCTAGAAGTTAGAAAGATTGTGAGGGGGTTTAGAAAGGGCCGTTTAGTGGTTGCTGTCCACAGTACTCCATATAGATGTCCTCCAGCGCCGTGGGAGGTAGCGCTTCTCCTAGATTTCTACTATAGCGGCCTTGGCTATAGGAGGGATATTGAAATAACAATGGTTCATCCCTTTAAAAGACCTTTCGAGAATTTCGGACCATTGGCTGCTAAGATGATGGAGGGGCTAATGTCTGAGAGGAGGATTGGATGGATCGGGGTTGGCAAGAATCCTGCGGTTGAGGAGGTTGATCCCGTTAATAAGGTGCTTGTCACAGCATCCGGTGAGAAGATCCGCTATGACGCCCTCATACTAATCCCACCCCACAGACCCCCAGAACCTGTTGCTAGGTCTGATATAGCAGATCCCCAGACCGGGTGGGCTCGACCTACCCCACCTACAATGAGGACTAAGTATGACGATGTCTACGCGGTAGGGGATGTGGCCGCGCCTAGCCTTAGACTGGGTATGGCGGGTGTAATACTACACTCATATCTAAAGTACCCATTAGCCTCTATAATCTCCGAGATCAAGGGTGTCTATATATCAAGCGAATTCAGAGTATTTGGCTCATGCGTCATGGACGTAGGAGGTTTCGGAATGGCCGCTGCCTGCGACTTTACAAAATTAGTTCTTGGAGAGGCTCAGTACCCCGACTGCCTATTCCTACCTCCCACGAGCTTCTCAAGAGTGTTTAAGGAGATGTTTGAGAAGCAGTACTTCGCATGGCTATTAGGCTATGTGCCTGGGTGAGAGGCATGGGAGATATAATTACTAGAGAGGATTATGAGAGCCTTTTAAAAGAGGTTAGGGAGCTGAAGAAAGCTGTAGAGGAGCTCAGTACAACCCTTAAACCTCTACTCTACCTAGTTGAGAAGCTGCCAGACCTCATGGTAGATCCAGGACTTTTCAAGGCATCCGCACCCATTCTCTCCCTACCATACGCTCTTGAAAGGGCAAATCTAAATGTACTTGGAGCCACTATGGTTGGCGGACTAGAATGTATAAGCAAATCCCTAGAGGCAATAGCTTCATCTGAGAAAGCTCCTCAATTATCAATAATGAAGATATTAACAGATAGAGAAACAAAGGAAGCTCTTGGGATCTTGATAGAAATTCTTAGAAGATCCATGCCATGTATAAGGGCCTCTATAAAGCAATACGCGGTACCATAAAATCTTATACTAACCCCCTTTCTAATATAATATTTATTAAAGGAAGTTCTTTTAAGAAATTCCAAGGAATAATGCCGAACATAAAGTGTTCCCAGTGTTTACTATAGTGCTAATATGAATGCCTAAAATAGTAGCATTGTTACTTAAAGCAGGGGATCCTAGATAAAAAAGAAAACCCAGAGCCAGAACATAGTGCACTCATGATTAAATTAAAAAGAGCATCTCTTAAAGGATAGCGACGACAAGGAGGCATCAAAGTTGAGAAACATCCTAAACCTTTAGATCCTTTATAACCTTATGACCCCTCCCCTTTCAATTCTATAGTAGATCATCTTTTCTATGCTAGGGTCTCAGGCTTTACCCCTCCAGTGGGGGGTTATTGGCTCTATCACGATCATCGGGCTGGAGGACGCTTCGGGGTCTCCCCCCTAGGGACATCGGAGCACTCTGACGGGGTGCCCAACCGAGACATCAAACCCCAAGCCCTCAAAACTATATACCTCATCACAGCTATAGATATTTCCCCAGAAAGCTTAAAAATACAAATACCACCCCGCCCTGAAGAGCGAGGCTTGCTTTATTGTCAACTTCTTCAGGTCCGAGATCAAGTCTTCTGCGGATTAGAATCCCGAACAAGTTCACAGGATCTTTGGCCTGTGAGGATTACTTCTTCTCCTTCCTCAAGATCGAGATCCTCGAGGGGCTTTAGAACACCCCCCTCAAACCTAGCCCTCACAGCTCTAGCCAATTAGCCACCATAAAGAATCAAAATGTGGAGGGTGAATAAGTATTATTCTAACATAAAACATTAACCCGGAAGGTAGGAATGGTGAAGGCTAAAAGCTCGGATCCGCAGGATATAGAGCATATTTTTAAAGCTGATATGATCCATCTCTGTATTAAGAGTCCTTTAGCGCCTAGGGGACAACCTTGAGCCATGGAACTCTCTTGAAGTCCTCATCAAATG
>JAVVGE010000161.1:0-4980 GCA_032249255.1 Desulfurococcales archaeon
TCAGGAGGGCAGTAGGATGAAGGGCTTCTTAAGAAAATCTGCCAACCCTATAATGGGTAAGGGAAATAAGGTTCTTGTGCTCATGCTAAGAGTACTAAGATCTAGCCCGAAGCTCGTTGCAGGGGTGGCTATAGTAAGCATAGTAATAGCTATTGGTTTGCTAGCCCCGATCATAACTTGGTATCCACCGTTAAAGACCCTGGTGGGGCAGCCATTCACCCCACCTAACCCTAGATATCCCTTTGGAACTGACGATCTTGGTAGGGATATCTATTCAAACACCATCTATGGTATTAGGACTTCCCTCCTAGTTGGGGCTCTCTCAACGATCATAGCTATGATCATCGGCCTCACAATCGGAGCGATCGCTGGCTACTATAGCAGATTATTGGGAGAGATACTTATGAGGATAACCGACATGGCTTTTATCATACCATCATTCCTGCTAGCCCTGCTAATAGCAACAATACTGGGTCCTAGCATACAGAATATAATGATCGCCATTGGGGTGACGAGCTGGCCTGGAATAGCTAGAATGGTGAGAGCTGAGTTCCTAAGGGTTAAGGAGCAAGCCTTTATAGAGGTTGCTAGAGCTATAGGTGTGAGCGATAGGAGGATAATTCTCAGACATATAATGCCCAACGCAATAGTAACAGTGATCCCCTATATAGTTCTACAAATGAGCAGCAACATATTAGCTGAGGCTGGGTTGAGCTTCCTCGGAGTCGGAGACCCAAACGTACCTAGCCTCGGCAAGCTGCTAAATACAGCGCAACAGTATTTAGCAACCTCTTGGTGGATAGCCACCTTCCCAGGGCTCGTACTTTCTATAATAATAATAGGTTTTAACCTATTGGGGGACGGCTTAATTGACTATATGAATCCACGTTCCAGAACCGGATAAAGATCCGCAGTTAAAGAGGTGTAAAAAAAAAAGCATATAAAGCTCAGAGGATAACTAGTAATAGCAGCAAGATGAGGTGACCCTAGTGCATGTACCTCATAATAATAAATACTTGAAAAAATTGATATCAGTGTTGCTGCTATTAGTAATGTCTATCAATATAGTGATATTAGGTATCAACGCAGAATCGCAGGCTATAACACCAGCATATGGCGGGACACTGGTCGTAGGGATACCCTCGGAACCGCCTAATCTCGTTCTTACGGGAAGCCCGACATGGACATATTACCAAGTTGTAACACCAATGTGCAATTCTCTAGTGGATTTTGATCCCCAGACGCTTGAATGGGTTCCAGATCTTGCAGAATCGTGGCAAATAATCAAGACTGATGATGGAAAGATGTTGGTCGTCTTCCATCTAGTTAAGAACGCAACGTGGCACGATGGGGTTCCATTTACGTCCCAAGATGTTAAGTTCTCCTATGAGAAGGTAGGACCTCTATTCAACAGCTTTATCGCTGGTATGCGTAGGTATCTAGAGGGTATAGATACTCCCGACAACTATACGGTTGTCTTTAGGTTTAACACTACCTGGGGCTTGATCCTATACCCGGGATATTTTGGAGCATCCGGAACCTGTATTAGTCCGAAGCACCTCTATGAGGGAACTGATATAGCAAATAATCCCTACAATACTAAACCTATAGGCACAGGCCCCTTCAAATTCAAGGAATGGGTAAAGGGTCAGTACATTATTCTAGAGAGAAATGATAAATATTGGAAGAAAGGTCTTCCATATCTCGATAGAATAATATATAAGATCATACCGAGCTCTGAAGCAATGATGCTCGCCTTCCAGAAAGGAGAGATCGATTTTGTATGGAACTATGGAATATCCTTTGCACATTCCGTACAGCTTGAGAACATGATTAGAGAAGGAAAACTCACAGGAAAGAAGGTGTGGTTCTTCCCAAGCCCAGGAGGATCCTTAGATGTCCTTGGATTCAACCTGCATGAACACGGACCAGCTCCTCTTAAGGATGTGAGGGTGAGAAAGGCAATAGCCATGGCTATAAATAGGGCCGCGATCGCTGAGATCGTGTATTTTGGGAAGGTCGAGCCTCTAGAGACGATGGTATCGAGAGCACCTGCAACGGCAATGTTCTACCCAGATAAGAAACAGCCAGATTATAACCCAGCCGAGGCTAATAAGCTTCTAGACGAGGCTGGATATAAGAAGGGGCCGGATGGATATAGGTTCAGGCTAAGGCTAACGATAGATTCCACATCATATCCATGGTATGTTAAAGAGGCAGAATTGATTAGAGACTTTTTAAGGGAGGTTGGTATAGATGTGCAGATAATAACGCTTGACACAGCTGCATGGCACCAAACAGTATTTAGAAACTGGGATTTCGATATGAGTATATTCCCATTTGTTCACGGACCCGGACCAGCCTTCTTAATACAGTACTACACTAGCAGAGGCATAGTCAGGGCTTCTTGGTCAAATGCTATGGGTTATAACAATCCAAAGGCTGAGCAACTATTGCTCGAAGCTGAGAAAGAGCTTAATAAAACAAGGCAGATAGAGCTGGTTAGACAGGCGTTGAACATCATAGTTGATGATCAGCCAGCTGTGTGGACTGTATCAAGGACATTTGTAGCGCTTCTGAATACAGCGTTCTCAGACATGCTACAACCAGGTGTGTGGGAGAATGGATGGGGAACAAACTATATGAGGCCGGAGAAGGTGTTTCTAACCACACTTACAATTAAAACTACGCCTGTGGAAACCACACCTACGAGAACTCCATCACCGCCCACAATAAC
This sequence comes from Desulfurococcales archaeon, assembly GCA_032249255.1. Taxonomy (GTDB): domain Archaea; phylum Thermoproteota; class Thermoprotei_A; order Sulfolobales; family AG1; genus AG1. The sequence continues at coordinate 2,738 of JAVVGE010000161.1, forward strand.
TCCGGCTACACCTACGCAAGCAGCTACGACCCCGTTAACTTCTCCAACAGGTCCTGTACCTGTCCGCGCTGCTGGCGAGGTCACACCTATATGGGTATATGTATTAGTAGCTATCATCATTGTAATCCTGGCACTACTACTGATCCTAAGGGTTAGAAGGAAATAGATCTTAACCCGTGATACGCAGTGATATATTTTTATATTTTTAAACCTTAAATCTAAGCCTGTTAGATCAGCTCCACTATTGCTCTTGCAAGAGCCCCTCTTGAAGTTATTACTCTGGCTAGTGGGACTATCTGTTTTAATATTTTCTTCTGCTCTAGGGTATATCCTATACAATCCATTATAACAAGCCTAACATCGCGCTTACTAAGCTCTCTACCGACTTCTATGAAGTCCTCAGGTTTCGATGTATAAGGCGATATATGTATAACAATAGGATCTCCAAGATATGGAGCCCACTTATCTCTACCATAGCCTATCTGCTCTCTGGCAGGCACAAGTACAGCTGACTCCCCGCTATATTTGATCCCGGATACCATGCCCTTCAAGATCTTATCTGGATAAAGTATCGGAACCCTGGCTCTGAACTCTGGGAACTCGCCTGAGCATAGGATTCCTATTATATCTACGCCTCTAGAGTCTAGGAGCTCTATCTTTTTCTGCATGAGATCTATGATCCGCTCCTTAGAGATCTTGACCTCTAAACCGCTTCTTAGCCTTGTTACATAGAGAGTCTCACCTTGTTTAGGAGCTAGTTTACCTATGATCTCTTCCAATGATAGATCGTCTAGCGCCCCAGCCTCAAAGATCTCTATATCCTGCGGAAGCATCTTAGCAAGATCATTTGTTACATCGCTCCTCGGGGACTGGCCAATAGTTACGAGACCCACTTTTGCCAGAGATACTCACCACTATAAATTATGCTTAGGTAATAAATTACTTAGGTAATAACCCTAGTTAGCTGTACGGAGCACCCTATTGGTATAGTATAAAATATATAGTCGCTCTGAATAGATATGCATGGTGAGCTGGGACGACTCTATTCATGGAACTATATAGATCTGCAATGAAAACTGTAAGAGATCTAGCATTAGTAAAATCCGGTGAGAACGTCTTGATCCTAGCAGATACCGCTATAGATTGGGAGATGATTAAGGCTCTTGCCTCTGCCTCCTACGCGCTTGGCGCTGAGCCCTCTATAATGATCTATGAGACTAGAGATGAGGTAGATCTTGAGCCGCCTAGACATGTGGGGGAAGCTATGAAGGCTAGCGATGTGATTATAAGCCTTCCTTTAATGTATATACTCCATACAAAGGCATATAATGAGGCTATGAGGGCGGGGGCAAGGATTCTAGAGCTGACTGGAATGGATCCAGATATGATGATCAGGCTTATAGGAAGAACAGATTATGAAAGCATGTGCCAGCTAGGCGAGAAACTCGCTGAGCTAACTAGAAAGGCTAGACATGTTAGGATTAGAAGCAGCAGCGGTACCGATCTCAGCTTCGAGAATGATGCCTCAAGACCTGTCTTTCACAATGACGGGATATTAAGGGAGAAAGGTATATACAAACCCCTGGGAGGCCAGATATCGTGGGCCCCTAAGGAGGATAGCTTCGAAGGTGTTATAGTTGCTGATACATTTATATGGCCTCCTAACGAGCTAGGTGTTCTTAAGAATCCCGTGAAGCTCAGCGTTAGAGAAGGCAGGATCTCCAGGATCGATGGCGGTATAGAGGCAAGGATCTTCGAGAAATGGCTAGCGAGCTTGAAGGATGAGAAGATGTACTATATAGCACATGCTTCATGGGGCTTTCACCCTAAGGCGAGGCTTAGGGGATTGCCGCTAGAGGATGAAAGACTATATGGAGGCATAGAATTTGGCTTTGGATCGCAGAGTTTAAAGTTTAAGGGCAAGGTAGGGTTAGCAAAGGCCCACACAGATCTAGGAATATATAATCCCGATGTCTACTTCGACGACGAGCTGATAGCAAGTGGAGGTAGATTTGTTCATAAAGATCTTGCAGAACTAGATAAGAAACTAAAGGGATAGAGGAACTATCGATAACGTTAATCCAAATGACACCCTTCTCGCCCTAAAGGGCGGGGTTTCGAACCTCTGGGTCTCGGGTGTTAGCCCCCTGGAGAGGGATTAATAGTCTTACACCATTATGAGTTACCAAGTAGCTCTCTATCTTCCTCGAAATCTCTATTCTATAGCCTAGTCTCCTTGCTAT
>JAVVGE010000162.1:0-4958 GCA_032249255.1 Desulfurococcales archaeon
GGTACATAGCTGATCCCCTCTATCCCCCTATCCGTTATAACCCTTATCACTGCAATATCTCTGCTCTTTCCAAAATCGGCCAGATCAACACCAATTGTATAGATATCAACTTTTAAATCGACTATTCTTATATCACCCAGATCTGTAACTGATAGCTGAGACATTCAAACCCCCTATAATGTTTCTTACATAGAATATAAGCTTTAATTAATAGATTTTGCTATATCGCAAACCCAGCATTTATAAGTAATTCCTAAAGAATAGATATCGAGTATAGTTTACTATAAACATAATTTATCCTAAGTTTGCAATAAGCTTTTTATTTTTTAGAAATATATAGTTTAGGGGTGATATGGTGAGTGGTTCTCGGGCTCTATCAAAGATGATGGGTATCGTGCTAGCTTTAATAGTCCTGGTTATAGTAGTAGGGGTGGCGGGATATTATGCTGGCTCTTCTATAGCCTCGGTAAGGACTGTCACAGTAACTCTCACAGCCCCTACAACTCCGCCCACAACTCCAGCCGCTATGCCGGCTGTTATGTGGCCTACTAGGGCTGTTTATGTCATAGTTGGATGGGGTGTTGGAGGGGGTACTGATATCTTTGCTAGGGCGGTAGCTCCTATTCTCCAAAATCTTACAGGGGTTCCGTGGGTGGTTGTTAATATGCCAGGTGCTAGTGGCGCTATAGCTGAAGACTATGTTGTTAAGCAGCCTGCTGATGGCTATACAGTTCTATTTGCTCCAAATACTATGATAAATAATATTATTACTGGCACTAATAAGAATCCTCTTAGCAGCTATATTCCAATTGCTCTATTCCAATGGGATGTTGGTGCTTTATGGATTAGGGCTGATGACAAGAGATTTAAGAATATAGATGAGTTTCTTAAGTACGCTAAGGATAATGAAGTAAAGATAGGCGGTACGGGTATTGGCAGCACTGATCATATCAATGTATATCTATTTATTAAATATTCGGGGATTAAGGGTAGATATATACCTTATGAGAGAGCTGGTGATATGCATAAAGATCTGCTTGGAGGTTCTATTGATGCTATGTATGAGGAGCCTGGAATTGTTTATTCCCTTTATGAGGGTGGCAAGATCAAGCCACTATTCTTCTACCATAGCGAGCGCTTAAAGGAGTTCCCCGACATACCTGCAATTACAGAATATGGCTGGAATATTACCTTAGGAGTTTGGAGAGGTGTTTTTGTGAGGGCTGGAACACCTCCAGAAATTGTTGAAAAGCTCATAGATCTATGTACAAAAGCATATAATAGCCCAGAGTATAAAGAGTTTGAAAAGAGGCAGCTCCTACATTACAGGAGTAAACTGCTAGTTGGCGATGAATTTAAAAAGTTCATAGAAAAGGAGCTTGAAATATATAGTAAGATATTGAAGGAGCTGGGTATCGTTTCATGAGATCTGAAACTATAATACCCATATTCTTTTTATCTCTAGCTATTTACTTCCTCTATCTAGCTTTCCAACTGCCTAGTACTCCATGGGTTACTGTTGGCCCCCAAGTTTGGCCGGCAATTCTCCTTGTGGGGATCATTTTCTCATGCGTTGGAATAATTTATAGTAATATTGTTAAGAAGGAGTATGTGATTCCTGAGAAAATAGATAGAGAAAGACTTATTAGGCTTATAGGTACTTCGGTATTTATATTTTCATATATAGCTCTCATCGATATCATAGGATTCATCTTTGATACATTGATTCTCTCCTCAATATATCTCTATTTTATGCGTGTTAAATTATGGGTATCCGTTATACTGGGTATCTTATTCACTATCTTCGCTTTACTATTATTTTCAGTAGTCCTTACAGCCCTACTTCCTAGGGGTCAGGGTATATTCTATGATCTAACATCATATATTTTAAGTATATTTGGTAGGTGATAATTATGGATGACTCTATAATATTTTATATTGTTGCGTCTTTAAGCCGCCTATTTCTTGATCCAACAAACCTTATTATAATCCTCATCGGATCATTTATCGGATTATTATTCGGAGCTCTTCCTGGAATAACATCGGTAGCTGGGGTTGCTATGTTACTGCCATTCTCAATATTTATGCCTCCTCATACTGCTATAAACTTCCTACTTGGTGCTTATATAGGCGCAGCTTCTGGTGGTGGAATATCAGCAATACTATATAGAATCCCGGGAAGCTCTGAGGCTGTTGCTACTGTATTTGATGGCTATGAGATGACTAAAAAGGGGAGGGTTGTAGAAGCATTAACTATTCAGAGGTTTTATAGCTTGTTAGGTTGCTTAGTTGCTGGTGTCTTGGCACTACTTATAACACAGCCACTAGCTGATTTAGCAGTTAAATTTGGTCCTGCAGAGATCTTTATGCTTGCAATAATGGCTCTTGTTTTCTTGTCCATGTTTGAAGGGGGTTTTAAAGCGCTGCTGGGTGTTTTCCTCGGCTTCTTTCTAGCAACTATAGGTATGGATCCGTATACTGGTGTTTCAAGGTTTACATTTGGTATAACGGAGATCGAGAGCGGGCTATATCTCCTTCCTATATTTCTAGGACTATTCGCTGTTCCTGAAGCTATTAGGCTTGCTATGAATCCTCCACCTCCACTCACCACAATGACCGCATTACCCCGGCTCACTACGAGAGCTGGAATTAAGCTAGTTTTACGTGGTTTTATGTTTCCTGAGCGATCATTCTTTATACGAACACTTCCGCTAATCTTCCTAGTAGCTATACCTATAGGTTTCATAATAGGAGTTCTGCCCGCTATCGGAGCTACAACAGCTGCTATATATGCATATTTAATAGCTAAGGGGATATCTAGAAACCCCCAAAAATATGGTACTGGAGTGCCCGAAGGCGTTGCCGTGCCTGAAAGTGCTAATAATGCAGCAGCTATAGGAACTCTAGTACCAACTCTAGCACTAGGAATTCCTGGTGGTGGGGTAACTGCCATACTTCTTGGGGTATTAATTATACATGGTGTTAGGCCAGGCCCCTTAATTTTTGTGCATAACCCGCTAATACCATATAGCATTTTAGTAGGGGCTATGGTGATTGCTGTCTTGGCATGGGCTTTAACCCCTATCATTATCTATCTCTTTGTAAAGATTCTCGAGATGTTTCGTAAAAACATTCCTATTCTAGTATTATTTATCATCTTAATTTCTATTTTATCCACATATATTGTTAGGAACCAGGTGATAGATCTATGGATTCTAGCGATCTTCTCTGTTCTAGGTTTCATATTTGAAAGATATAAATATCCAATAGCACCAATAGCGATAGGATTCGTACTCGGAGATCTCTTCGAAGTCCCATTTAGACGTGCGCTAGATATAAGCGGGGGCGATCCATCAATATTCTTAAGAAGCAACATAAGCATCTCTCTGTTAATAATTACTGTGATAACTGCTCTTATACCAAGATTAGTTAGGATATGGAGCCGCAGAAGAGGGGTTAGATAAGCTTCATAATTAAGCGTAAACAGCAAAATTTATCCTAGAATAGCAATAATGTTTAAGAGTAAATTAAGATCCGCTTGTTACAGCTGCTAATTTGCCATCAGCTCCTCCCAGAGCTTTTCAAGGTATTTGGAGTAGTGCTGGTCAGCTTCGCTAAGTAGATCCTCGTACCTGGCCTCACTGATTTTTAGCTCTCCAAATCTGCTCTGTATGAATCTAGCGACCTCTCTCGGCATAGCCTTGATCATTAGCCTCCAGGCTATCTTCCTAACATATTTAGGCAGTAGGAGATCACGTCTTTTAACATATTTTGTCAGGGTTCTTCTATCAATGCTGATCCCTGAGTATTCTCTAAGCAATCTTAGAGTATCTATAGAGAGATAAGCCCACTCACACGGCTTAACACTCTCCCTAAGACCCACATAATATCTACAAAAGCCTTTATCCTCGAAACACACTAGCCTAGGGGTCTCAATATCTAAACCATTTATCTCTATAACCTCGTTGGGGTTGAAGCTCTCAATGATATATATAGCGTGTGATAGTCTCAATCCCCCCTCAAGCATGAGCCTGTAAACCAGGTGGTAGAGCTTATGACTATCTCTCAGAGTGGATATGGTTTTCACAAGATCCTCAGTATTTACCGGGTAAGATCTCACATCCATCCTATAGCTCCTGCTAGGCACTATTTCCATTATCCAGCCATATGTCTCTGGAGAGATCTTCCTAGTATAGTATAGATATTGAATATAGTGCCTAAACACATTTCTAAGCCATTTAACAGGGTAGTTGATCACGTAGTCTATTAGATCCTGGCTAAGAACCTTACCCTCTAGATGTTTCTTGAATAGGTTTCTATAGTATTCAAGTGTATCCTCGGTTGTAATTCTCCTCCTCTTCTTCCTCTCCCTCAGAAACTCCTCGAACCCCTTATCCCATGTTAGCTTAATGGTTGTTGGCACTAGCCCGAGCATCCTCCTAAGATCCTCTTTGAAGTGCTCCACCGCGAATCTTAGGATAGCCTGCTTGAGATACTCATCTCTAGAGGCTAGTGCCACAGCCTGTAGGATTAGGGAGTAGTCTATGGATCCATCCTCTCTAACGATGCCAACAGCTCTGAGCCTATCAAAACCCTGGACAATTCGGTTGAACTCGGGTTCATCAAGATAGTGCAAAGCTTTCCTGATAACATCGTCAGGAACCCTTCTAATTCCGTGTAGATAGTTGAATAGGGATCCTCTAGCAATCCCAAGGGCTTCCAAGGCCCCGCTATATCCGAGTTTATCCTTAACCCTTTTAACAATCTCCCTCCTAACATCATCACTCAAACCCTTAATGTCGATCCTATAGATCCAATCATCACCCATGAGCTCACCCATGAGTTCACAGCCCCCCAAGTAGGTCGTGAACTAAGGGGGTTAAATATAAAGATCCCGAGTAGGTGGTGCGGCGGCCGGGATTTGAACCCGGGATCGCCGGCTCGGGAGGCCGGCGTCC
>JAVVGE010000163.1:0-4938 GCA_032249255.1 Desulfurococcales archaeon
ACAGTAAGCTAGCCAAGCTAGCCCCTCTAATAATTATAGATTGCTAGCCAACATCACCAAAGCTTGGATAAATCACGATCCTTCTCCAGAGGCTAACACCCCAGACCCAGAGATTCGAAACCCCGCCCTTAAGGGCTGGGAGGGGTCATTGGCTATAGGTTTAGCTATAGATTTTTAACATCTGTGGAACACATGAGGAACAGATCACCAAAGATCTATATGTTTTAGAAGAACCGAAACTTAAACAGAGGTGAACAACCTCTGACCTCTTCTCCCGCCTTCAGGTCGTCACCTTGATCGTCATTCCTTTCGGGCGGATCATTGGTTCCCCCCATCTATTCGGGTTTCTGTCATCTGGGGGCAGTCGGGGTGGTCAGAGATCCCCCAGGAGCCCATCATCCTGGGCTCAAAAAACCAAAACCCTAGAAAGCTAATAAGCATTAAAAAGCGAGGCTTTCAGTTGTAAATAGTGCAGCGCTTTATACACGATCAGATTTGCATATCTATAGTAGTCCTCCATTACACTTGACGATCTTTTGATGTGAACAATTCTGACACCATTTATATTGATAACGGGTGTTTTTGCTTTTAAACCTCTATGCTATTGTTATATAAAATATTGAAAGTAGAATTGAAGAGGGTGGGTCATTTCTATAGTGATTGATCCTGGATATAGATATAGAAGGGTTGTTGATAATAGTGCGGAGAGGTATAGGGCATCTCCGAGAGTATTGCCCGAGGACTGGATACCAATGGTGAGGACTACCTATGAGGAGTTGAGAGATCTTGCAGGGGGACTTGGGCTTGAAATTGTGTTAGCAGGTGCTGGAGCATATTCGGTGCATGTTCTGGCTGATCCTACTAAAGACATAGACTATGTTCTATCCAAGCCTATAGACGTGAGGACTATGATAGATCTTTATGAGGGGTTTGTGGATAGGCTTGATAGAAAAGGATTAAATGTTGTTGGTAAAAGGATTCAGCAGGGTAGGTCTTCCGAGGACTGGGTGATCCAGGTCTTTATAGCCATTAGCCCTGGTAAAATAGTTGGTATCGAGGTCTTCAACCTCCTAGCTGTGAGACCGCTATCTCTCTATGAGACCGAGATCGTGGAGATCGAGGGGCTGCCCGTTAAGACGCTCACGCTAGAATCATGGGTGGCGAGCAAGCTAGCAGATCCAAACGGTGTGGACGAGCAAAACATATTAAGACTTGAAAAAGCTGTTGAGAAGGGCTTTAACGAGGCAAAGCTATTCGAAATACTGATGAGGCTGGGAATGAGGGAGACAATTAGGATCAATTCGCTCGATGTTCTAAGAAGAACTAGAAACGAAAAACTAAAGAAACTATTATCACTACTAATATAAGGTGCTCCCCATGCTCAGGTGGAGAACCGAGATCGATGATCGTGAGAGGTTTCTAATAGCTGCTGGGATCTACTTTGTTGCTGAAAAACCCGAGGAGGAGGTCTTTGAGGAAATGGTGATGCTCACAGGATCTAGGGAGGAGGCTGAGAGAATAGCATCGCTAGTCTGGAGAATAGCCTTTGGAGAGGGATATACTCTAGAGCAATGGGCAGATCTTCTCAGAAGCCTCAGCATCCTAAGCCCCTGGGAGGCTATATGGAGATTCCAATACCTTGTAGAGAGGGGCATGAGGAGGAGGCACAATAGAGAGCCAGCAGATCTCAGAGACAGGGACGTGCTAAGAACAGCCCTCAAAACCCTGGGAACAGGGTGAATAAAAAGCTGAAGAAAAGAGAGGAGACTAGATGCAAACTATTTTCTTGTGGTTTATAATTATTTCTTTCACAAGCTGCTTCTTCACAAGAACTTTCACCGCCCTTCTGACCTCCCCTCCCGCCTTCAGGTCTTCATCCTTTTTATCATCATCCCTTTCGGGCGGATCATTGGTTCCCCCCCATCTATTCGGGTTTACATCTGTCATCTAGGAACCTGGAAAGCTAGTAGAACCACCTCTATCTAAAAGGGCAGGGCTTTCGGTTGTAAATATAAAGTTGCTCGTCTAGAACTAGGTGGAGTCTATGGGAGGGGAAGGTGGGGAGGTTGTTGAGGAGCTCCTGGAGGATAGGAGAATGATGGCCTGAAGGCGGAAGAGGAGGTCAGTCTATTTGTGGATGAGGCGTTTTAGTATCCAGGGCAGCAGTATGATTGTTGATATGATTGCTATAGCTGCTATGATCAATGTGCCATCAATACCTATCCCAGCAATGGTTGCTGTCCTAGTTATCTCTCTGGTTATTTCCACTAGATGCGTCTTCACATCTGTCTTTAATATAGTATGTGTTGTTGTCCTAACATCTGTTAATGTGGCTGTTAATGTGATCGCCCGTGTCTCTGTATAGGCTTTAGTTATTGCCTGTGTTACAGTCTGCGTTGCAACTATAGTTCTAGCCTGCGTGGTTGTGATTGTTATTGTTGCTGGCTGCTTCGCCTCATATTCTTTTGGGAAGTATATGTAGAGTGTCCATGCTGATGGCTTGAACTCGTTCGGATAATCAGCAATCCTTGCATATCCATTGTCCACAAGCCACTTATTAACATTAAGCAGATGCGTATCGTTATACCTGACATACGCCACAGCCACAACCCTGTTGTATCTATCAATAACATACAGATCATCCACATCTAGATATACGGTTTTCCCCAGGATGAGCCTCTCAAGGGCGATTCTAGACGCTTCCCCCTCAGCAGTCCCGAGCTCTGGTGCATCTATATCTGCAAGCCTAACCCTTCCAACTGGGAAGGCATCAAAGGTATCTCCATCAACAACTCCTTTAACAACAGCGGTGACATCGATCTCAACACCTGGGCTCGATGAAACGGGGCTAGCAACACCAATCGCAAGAAGAGCCACGATAAGAGAAACACATAGAGCAGAGACCCTCAAGCCAGAGCCTCCAAAACAATATGCCCTCAACTAAATTAAATCTCTACATACTGAATGAGCAGAAAACCTGCAAAGGAAAATACAGGGTAATAAAGATCTAGTTGCTCTGAGAACTTTGGAATAGCTTTGCCATATCCTTCAGAACGCTCTGCAATGCTTCCTCCATTTCTTTTGGCAGTATATGCCTAGCTATTATACTCCTAACGGCTTTCCTGACTTCTTTTATGTCTCTTCTCTTTTTTGTCCTCTCAACCTGCTTCATGATCTCCATCAGGATCTCTGTTGCTACTAGCTCCTCACAGCCTGGTTTGTAAATGAATGTGTGTGGGAAACCGTGACCAAGATATCTAACCCCATATCTTGAAGATCTTGTATCCTCTCTTGATAAGCTCATTACATACATCTGTGCGTGTGTTTATGCTGAGCTTCTCCTTGATCTCATTAGGTGTTGTATAGCATATCCCCTCAACCTCTATCTTTCTAAGCAGGAGATCCTCGATCTTATCAGCCCACCTAGCGATAAACTTCCTAACACCAACATTCTTCTTGATGCCCAGCTTTAACCTTCTCCGTGTGATGCATTGACGGTTAGTGTTATAGATCATAGCTATCTCACGATCTGTTTTATCGATCATCTTCTCAAGCTCCTCCCTAGATATCTCGGGGCAGGCCCTCCTCTTCCTAGACAGCCCATATCTGAGTCTAAGCATCTTGATGCAGATAGTAGATACCCCGTAGATCTTAGCTATCTCATCATAGCTCATAGATCTATATAGCTTCTCAAGATCTTCCCTGGGTATCTCGGGACATCTACTCCATTTCCGCCTTCTATACAAGCCATATCTGAGTCTCAGCTTTAGTATATACCTTGGGGAATAGCCGTATTGCCTTGCTATCTCCTCATCACTCATAGACCTATATAGCTTCTCAAGAACCTCATGAGGGATAGTCATATAAATCCCCAAAAAATATAGAGGAGAATATTAAAGACCAGCATATGATCCCCCACTAATATCTTTTTTAATGAACAGAGTATTGGGGGTGCTGTGTTGAAAAGGGTATATGTTATCACATTGATTGTAGGCATTGTGCTAGGGGTTATAGCTGTTAGCGGGGTTGCGGATGCCCTGGCGAAGATTGTGGGGGATGTTGTTGGAAGCATATTGATCACAGGGATCTTTAGTGCTACCGCTAATGTTGAGATGGTTCCAAGCACCATAAATATTGATCTCGGTAGAATTAGCTCAGGCGGAGATAGAGAGTATAGCAGCATTGCCAAGCTAATAGTTAGAAACGAAACCTCAATAATAGCTAGGGCTGCTGTGGATGTCCCAAGTAGATCTGGCTCAATAGAAGTTATCGGAGGGGCAAAACTAATTTTAAAAGGAAACAACAAAACCTATGTGATCAACATGCTATGCGCAATCTCAACAGGAGAATGCATAAGACCCATGGTAATAATACCTGGCTATGACGCGCCGATGAAGATCGAGGCAGGCGAATACACAATAGATCTCGTGCTATCATGGCAACTAAGAGGATCGGGAGAAACCGCAGTAAAAATAAGGATAGATATTATGGAGACAAAATAGATATTTTTGATCTTAGACCATTCCTTTCAGGCGGTTCATCGGCTCTCCCATCTATTTGGGAAGAGTTATTAAAACCATCCCCGCCCTAAAGAGCGGGGTTTGTCGTTTGTTTTGTCATTCTCTTTCTAGCTTGCTCCTCGATCATCGTGTCCAGCTCGTGCTCGATCTTTGATTTGACCTCTAGGCTCTTTATAAGGGCTTCCCTGATCTCTGGGTTTCTCTTGATCATCTCCATATCTGCCCTCCACGCTTCATTAAGCCACCTGTCCCTGATCTCGAACCACCTCCTCCCCATTCTAATAACCATCTCGGCATTCCAGATAGCGTGTCGAATTATATCCTCCAGATTCCTCCTCCTATCCTCCAGGAGCTCCTCAACAGCCCCACCTTCCCCTCCCATAGTCTCCACCTAGTTCTAGACGAGCAACTTTATATT
>JAVVGE010000164.1:0-4929 GCA_032249255.1 Desulfurococcales archaeon
AGCGTTCATCTCAATGGGAAGGAGAAGAAAGATATGAATAAGGGATCTCTACCTGATCTCTCATTTCCCTTAATCCTTAACCTTAAGTTTTCCTAGGTTGTTCTCTATTCTATCTATAAATAAGATCCCTAGTCTGCTTATTAATAGCATGACTTTAAGTAGAGAGGTAGGCATTGCCCCTAAGGGCGTGGAAGGTGTCATTTTCGCTTGAGGATAGTGTATATTGGTATTACCTGTGTTATTGATTCTATTTATTTATATTTTGGATCTCATGGATAGGATCTTTGGTGATCCTCAGAGTGGTATTACTATCAGTATATATTCTTCAATCTATATTATATTATTAGGTTTGGATCCTGGGGCTGGAGGATGATACCTGGAGCTATTAGAAAGATCTCGAAGGAGCTTGCTGAGCTGAGGAGTGTTTTGAGGGAGATGCCTCCTATGGAGGTGCTCGAGGCTATACAGAACCTTTGGTCCAGGTACTCCTCCAGCCCCTCAGGCCCCTGCGTGTCTGGTGTAGATAGTGGCTATAATTATCTCGAGATGAGGGGGTACCTAGTATACTTTGTCGATGGTGCATATGTTAGTAGCTGTGGGGGGAGTGGTGGTGACGCTAGGGTCGGTATCATAGCCTCTGAGAGAGATCCCGAGACATACCTAGCCTATCTATCTATATGTGTTGAGGTTGAGCTGGCTTGGAGGGCCCTGGATTCTGGTGAGGTGGTTGCCGTCGATGGATCTATTATCTCTAAGCTGGGCTTCCTAATTAGGAGGGCCCCCTATATTTTCGATGACGGGGATCTCGAATCCGTTAATAACCTTGTTAGAGAGCTTGTGAAGCTCTCTCTAGAGAGTGGTAGGAGGGTTGTCTTCATATCCAAGAACAGCGTATCGAGGGACCTTATACGTGTCTATTTCCCCCAGAGCTATAAGGCCCTTAGAAGCGATATCTACTACCTATCTAGATACACAGTCGAGCCGGGATATACCAGGCCCCTGATCCTTGGAGGGGGTGGGGAGGATGGAGGAGCCCTGGGAATAATTGAGCATGTGAAAAGGATAACAGGTAGATCCTCATTCTATATAGCGGTAAGCTATATCAGGCTAAGGACAGGCGGCCCCATAGTCAGAGTTGAGATACCCCTTAGGAGCCCTGATAACGCTGAGGAGGTTGTTAGGGATACTATAGACAGCATAGCTGGTGATGACACGGGATACCCTGTGGTTCTAAGACTCGCGGATAGACTGGCTAGGGTTTCCTCGAGGGATATGGATAGGATCAAGAGGATCCTGGGGCTCGGGTCTGAGGAGCAGGCTTGGGAGGCTGCTAAGGCAATATGAGATCCAGGGTAGACGATGTTATGGGCTATGTAGTGGGGGAGAGCAGACCATATAGCGTGAGCATAGTATCCTCTAAACCCCTGATGCTGGGGGAATATGTTGAGATAAGGTATGGGGGGATAACGGTGATTGGCTTGATACAGGCGTCCATGTCAGGATCATACATAATCGATGAAACACTGCCACCAGAGGATCTTAGGAAGATAATCAACATACATAAGGGTGACGAGGGGGCTATATATTATAAGGGCCATGTCAAGATCCTGGGAGACCCCGAGGAGCTCAGAATACCCCCGATACCCCCGCCCCCTGGTATAGAGGTTAGAAGGGCTTCCCACAAGACCCTCTCAAAGATCTTCGCTCCCGAGGGGCCTCAGTGGGCAAGGGTAGGGACTCTCCTGAGAAACCCTGAGGTGGAGGTCAGGGTAGATCTCAACAAGATCGTGCAGAGACACCTAGCTATACTGGCTATGACGGGAATGGGTAAGAGCAATCTAGTCAGCCTCCTCGCGAGAGAGATCCTTAGGAGGGGCGGGACAACATTCATATTCGACTATCACGGGGAATACGTGGGTCTTGAGTTCGAGGGTATGCCCAGTCCCAATGTGATCAAGGCTAGGATAAACCCTAGATACCTCAGCTGGCAGGAGTTCGCAAGGCTAATAGGGGTTAGGCACGGCGCTAAGAACCAGGAGAATGTTATTAAGAAGTGTAAGGAGGATCTAGACTATGCTGAGGTTAATGGGCAGAGGTCATATCTCGAGGCCATGATCAACTGTATCAAGAGGGAGAAGCAGCTGGCTAGGAGGGGTGAGACTATGAGGGCATGTGAAGCAGTTATTGAGACCATAGAGGCTAACAGACATCTCCTCCTAAAGATCGTGGATGATGATGCAAGGGACATAACAGATCAATCGGCTATTGGGAGAATAAACATCATAGATCTAACAGGGCTATCATCCTACCTCCAGGCAGACGCTGTGGTGTCCCACTGGCTGGGAAGGATCCTTGAGGAGAGAAAGGCCTCCACGTGGAGAAGAAACTCGGATCAGCAGCCCAGGCTCCCACACCCCGTCGTAGTGGTTCTAGAGGAGGCCCATATATATCTATCAACGGAGAGAGACACTCTAACAAAGCCAAGGGCGGAACACATCGCTAGAGAGGGAAGGAAGTTCGGCGTAGGACTCATAGTGGTCTCCCAGAGACCAAGAGGCCTTGATCCAGATGTGCTGAGCCAGATGGGCTCGATGGCAATAATGAGGATCGTGCAGCCAGAGGATCAGGCCCACATAGCAAGAGCATCTGAGAACCTGACCCAGGAGATCCTAGAACAGCTCCCAGGACTAAACATAGGAGAAGCAATACTCCTAGGACACTGGGTGAGAATGCCCGCCGTAGTTAAGATAGACCACGTAGTGGAGAAAACAGCTGGGGTCGATATAGACGCTGTGAGGGAGTGGATCTCGTGGAAACAAGGTGAAAAGTCTAAATAGCAACCCACATCCTAGAGAAATAGGGCCCTAGATCATAGTGATACTATATTATGGGTCATACCTCGCCCTCAGAGCGGAGGTATCATAGCTAGTTTATTACTATGCATAGCTATAGAGAAATGTGTGGAGCCTTGGTGAGGGCTGCCATTTTCGATCTATACGGCACGCTAGTTGATTGGAGAACCTCTATTGGGTCTCTTATCAAATATATAGTGGGTCCAAAATATATTGATGAATTTTTCCAATGCGATCTTGAGAGTGTTAAGAGCCTAACATCCTACAAACCCTACACAGAGATCTTGGTGGGGTGCCTTAGAAAAGTATGTGAATCGGCCTCAAAACCCTGGAGGGATCACTATGCGGAAGCTATAAGACTATCATTCGCGAAATCACCACCATTCCCAGATACAATACTGGGACTCAAGACCCTCAAATCCCTGGGCATATCAACAGCAGTCATATCCAACACAGAGAAAAGCCTTGTGAGAATAACCCTGGCTGGGATAGAGCACCTCATAGACCGAGTCATAACCGCGGAGGACATAGGGATCTATAAGCCAAGCAGAGAGGCCTTTATAAGAGCATATAGGCTAATGAACCTCGAGTTTAACGACGCCATCCACGTTTCCTCATACCCTCAATATGACTTAGAGCCTGCCAGATCCCTTGGCATTAGAGCGATACATCTAAATAGATATGGATATATCTGGGAGCCATCCATAGAAAGCTTAGAGGAGCTCATAACTCTTCTAAACCCGCCGCCCTAGAAAGCAAGGTTTTATCTACATAGCTTGAGGCCCGATCCAGCTTGGACGCGCTGCAGGTCCTTGCGGACCCCACAGCACGCCCAACGCGGCCGGCTTAACTTCCGGGTTCGATATGGGTCCGGGTGTTTCCCGACCGCTATGGCCGGATCGGGCCATATATTATATACCTCTAGAAGCTTAAAAGCATTAGCTCTAGTCAAGATCTTGAGAATACACTTTCAATTCTATAGTAGATCATCTTATTTATGCTGGGGTCTCAGGTGTTAGCCCTCTGGTTGGGGATTAATGCCTCTATCCCCAAGATCATCGGGTTAGGGGTACGCTAACGGAGTGCCCACCCGAGACATCAACCTCTAAATCCTCAAAGAAATAACCTCATCACGCCATAGATCTCTACCTAGAAAGCTATTAAAACCATCCCCGCCCTAAAGAGCGGGGTTTGTCGTTTGTTTTGTCATTCTCTTTCTAGCTTGCTCCTCGATCATCGTGTCCAGCTCGTGCTCGATCTTTGATTTGACCTCTAGGCTCTTTATAAGGGCTTCCCTGATCTCTGGGTTTCTCTTGATCATCTCCATATCTGCCCTCCACGCTTCATTAAGCCACCTGTCCCTGATCTCGAACCACCTCCTCCCCATTCTAATAACCATCTCGGCATTCCAGATAGCGTGTCGAATTATATCCTCCAGATTCCTCCTCCTATCCTCCAGGAGCTCCTCAACAGCCTCACCTTCCCCTCCCATAGTCTCCACCTAGTTCTAGATGAGCAACTTTATATTTACCGCTTGTCCCCGATGGTTATTGATTGTCGCTGATTTTCTTCTGTTTGTGTTGCTGTTTTTTGATCCACAGGGATGTCATAGCATCCCTGTGGATATCGAGGGACTTCCACCTCCCCCATAGAGATCTTGGGATCTCTATGGGCTCACCGGTGGCTGTTAAGCCTGCGGAAAGGGGCTCTCATCTACCCTTGGATCCCCGAAGCCCTTCTGGGCATAGCCCTCATACAGGGCTTCGGTCTAGGGTGCTCTGAGCATCATAGCATCTTGAGGTCTCCCAAGATCTAGCAGAGATATCGCCTCATCATCAAAACAATTATGAACTGGATTCTCATAAGCTTAAGTTCAGACAACAAGCAAATATAAAAGCATTCCCACTACCATGGAAAAGGATACAGCCCCTAATCCTTTTTCTTGAACCATGTTGATCTCTAGGATATTGAGGGATATTCTCCTTGCCTTAGAGTTATCCTTATGGTTCTAGCTTGGTAATCTATCTTTATAAGCGTTGTCTTGCATCTAGCGAATCTCCTCCTAATCCTCGGCTTT
>JAVVGE010000165.1:0-4911 GCA_032249255.1 Desulfurococcales archaeon
GGGAGAAGGACTTTATAAACAAGCTCTCAGCAGGCTTGAGAATGCTATTCCCAAATACTATCCACGTCTTCGAGGATCTTGATAAGGAGGATCTCGTTAGCAGGAAAAGGGCTAAGAATAGGAGGAAGAGGAATGCTAGAACACCGTGGAGGAGGATTCATAGGAGGATGTCAGAGGTAGCTTTAACAGCTTATGTGGATCCTAGGAACACATCTAGAGAATGCCCCAGATGCGGGTATGTCGTGGAGACCCAAGAGGGGCAGATCTTCGAATGCCCAAGATGTGGATTAAAAATGAACAGACATAAGGTTGCATCTATAAACATTAGGAGAAGATATCTAGAAGGCAAGAGGGGAAAGAAGAGGAGAGCCAGGATGCAGGGGTTTCCCCACAGCAATGAACCAGAGATCTCAATGAAGGTGGAGCTGTGGGTCGGGGTCACCCCGAACGGGAGGAGCCCAGTGATATGGATCCCGATGAAAAGGGATCTTGAGGGCGATGAAGCCAAGGGAAGAGGGCTTAAACAAGCCCAATGAAACCCGAACCCCGTATTCCCATGGCAAGGTGTTTTCTGCTAGCAGGAATAGGATCATCAGGATATACTGAAAAGGGCTAAATCCTAATCTCTTGATTGCTTTAGATCCGCGATTCTCTGAGACGTTGAACCATAGAGAGTATTAAGCTCATTATTATGTATTATACTGGTCCCCTTGTATGGTTAGTGGAAGATGTGCGAGGTATTTGTTTGAAAATATAGATGAGGTGGCTAATATGGTTAAGGGATCTAGATATATATTCTTATTCCTCGATTATGACGGGACTCTTTCTCCAATCCCTAGGAGAAAAATAGTACTGGAAAGATCTTTGAGTCCCTATACAAAGGGTCTCTTGGCTGGCTTGTCTAGTAGTCAGAGGATCAGGGTATCTATAGTTAGTGGAAGATCTGTAGAGGCTCTGAAGAGGATGATCGGTTTAGACGGTATATATTATATAGGTGCACACGGGCATGTGATAGAAGGCCCTGGGATCAGGTTCAGTCATTGTGTAGCTGAGGAGTTCGCAGGTTTAGTTAGGAAGCTTCTCTCCGAAATAGGCGATAAGATCCTGGGCCTCGGTGCTGTGATAGAGGATAAAGGAACCACGTTCTCAATTCATTATAGAGGGATTGGAAAGAGGGAAGTCGATATGCTCCGATCGATATTAGCCGACATCTCTTCGAAATACCATGGTTTAAAAATTAAGAGGGGTAAACGCATATTTGAGGTGTTGCCAGACACTGGGTGGGATAAGGGGAAAGCTGTTGGATATATGATAGCCATGTTGAGTGCCAGATTAGGGGAGGGTCTTCCTATCTATATTGGTGATGATGTTTCTGATGAGAGTGCATTTAAAGCTGTAAGTAGTAGTGGGGTATCTATAAGGGTTGGCTCTTCCTGCAGGACTAATGCCCAGTACTATGTTAAGGATGTTAATGATGTTGAGAAGCTCTTGGCCTGGCTAAAAAATGTTGGGGAAGAGAAAACATTTATCCCTAGATCTTAGATACCTGCTAGCAGATCATCTCTCGTTAATAGGAACATACTTCCTATCCAGCTCTCCAACATAGTAGTCTAGAGGCCTTATTAACCTATTATCCTCAGTATACTCGATAACCTTTGCAGTCCATCCAACAGTTCTTGAAACTGCAAAGACAGCGGTGAAGAACTCCGGAGGTATTTTCAGCGCTGTATATGCTATTGGAGTATAGAAATCCACGTTCGGTTGTATATCTGTTCTCCCTCTAGACTCAAACTCTCTAAGAGCTACTTCTTCGAGCTTAATCGAGATCCTATATAGCTTCTCAGGCTCGCCTCCATATTTATTAGCTATCTCTGCATCCAGTTCCTTCATGATCCTTGCTCTAGGATCGTAGGATTTATATACCCTGTGGCCCATACCCATAATCCTTCTCTTGGCCTTGAGGGCCTCCCTAACCCATTGATCAACATTCTCCGGCTCTCCTATCTCTTTAAACTGATAGTACGCTGCTTCAGCAGCACCTCCGTGAAGAGGCCCCTTAAGCGCGGCTATCCCCGACACAACAGCCGAGTATATATCGGAGAGCGTTGATGCAGTGACTATAGAGGAAAACGATGATGCATTCATACCGTGCTCTGCGTGCAATATGAAGATCGTGTCCATAACCTTAGCCTCGAACTCTGTGGGGATCTTTCCATGGAGCATGTATAAGAAGTTCTCAGCATGTCTTAGATCCTCACGAGGCTCTATAGGATCTAACCCCCTTGAAAGCCTATATATAGAGGCAACGATCGTGGGCACCCTTGCAAGCAATCTAATAGCCTTCCTAATATTAGCCTCCCTACCTATCAAATTCAGCTCAGGATCAAATATAGCTAGGTACGAAACAGCTGTCCTAAGTATATCCATTGGGTGAGCCCTTCTTAAAGCCATTCTCCTAATGAGCTCAACCACATCATGAGGAATAGTCCTCGACCCAGATAGAAATCCTTTGAATAACTCGAATTCTTCCTTCTTAGGCAGTCTATAGAAGTAGAGTAGGAACGCAACTTCTTCATAACTCGAGAAAGCCACAAGATCTTCTATCCTATAGCCGACATAATATAGGCGAGAGTTAAGCCCATCTATATAACTAAGCTTGGTCTCAGAGACATACACACCCTCAAGACCCTTGAGAATCTGGGGTTTCGAGGCTAAGATTACCACCCAAGATAGTATATCCTGTTATAAATAAAAATTTATTTATTATGAACACTCCACTCTCTATTCATATCCATCCCTATCTATGCACATATATTTATATCCTAGTATATCTATCTTCATATATATTTATATCCATACCATATATACTTATAATTACCATCGCACTATGTCCTACTAACATTAAATACAAAGTTTATCCAATAACAATAAATCTAATCCAACTTCTCCTTAGCTCTCAAAGGCGAGGATTCTCCTTCTTCAAGAGCTGTTATACCCCTGCTGATTGGAGGCTCAAGAATGGGAGCATAAAGATTAGAACCCAAGGGAGTGAATAAAGCTGAGGTATAGGGATAATAAGCAGTTACATAGATACCTCTACAGTGCAGTGGGTGGTGTCTATCGAACAAGCTATAGCTTAAGCCCTGTAGGAGAAAGCGCATCTCTATAGCAGTCAAGGGCTATCCTAGATGAGAGCCCAAACCATTCTCTCAACTCTCTGTATAGAGCATTGTGAACCCCTAATACTCCTCAGACAAGGCTCAGGATCCTGTTTATAGCATAGTTGAGAGCTATATTGTATCTCCTGAGGAGCTCTACAGCCTACGGCTTAGGACTAACCATCATTCCAATCGAGAGGGCTAGCACCCTCCTCATCGCCAGAGGCCATAAAGCCCTTCCAAACACAATTAAGATCTTAAAAGCCAATAAAACCATCCCCGCCTTAAAAAACGAGGCTTTCAGTTGTAAACCGTTATGATCGAAGATCTTCATTTATCCCGTAAGCATGGCTGTGAGCTTACCCCGCCATAAATGGCAGGGCTTTCTGTTTCATTGCCTCGCCATGTCCGTAGCCATTGGCTATGGGTAGGGGGTGGAGCTCCACAGGCACCAAGGGTGGCTCCCACCCCGCACTCCTAAGAATATTTAGGGAGGCGTTGTAATCTCTATTCGTGGTCAAGCCGCACTTTGGGCATGTGAATATGTGGTCTGCTAGGGATAGGTCTTCCTTCACAAATCCGCACCCCACACAGGTCTTTGAGGTCATGGCTGGATTGACAACCTCAGAGTTTTCCCATACTTCTCCAGCTGGTGCCTCAGGATCTCCTTCAGCTCGTGGAAGGCGACATCATATAGCCCTCGCCTCAAAATCCTCTCTGATTTCCCTATTAATTGCCTAACATCAATATCCTCCATAACGACGATATCATAGTGCTCGGTGAACCACTTACCCAGCTTCATGTATATGTCTCTTCTGAGGTTCTTCAGGTGCTTATAGGCCCTTGCTGGCTTGATCCTTGCTTTGAACCAGTTTTTAGAGAGATGCTTCTTCCTTGAGAGCTTTCTGTGCAGCCTCCTCACCTTATTGGGTGCCCTCTCATAAGGTCTCGGATTAGGGAAGTAGTATCCATCGGATGTTGCTATGAGCCTCTCAATCTCAGCATCGATAGCAACAACCCTATTGTATTAGAGAACTTATTGAAATCATAGCCCTCAACAACGAACGAGATATATATCTCCTCAGAGGGCATTAACTTAACCACCACTCTCTTTACCTTGTTAGGTGGGAAGCCTCTATGAACAATAACCTTGAAAACCCCTAGCTTAGATAATCTCAGAGGCATGAGCTTCTTCCTATTCTTCTTACTCCTCGTCCTTATTTCTTTGACCCTGGGTATCTCCCCTTTTTGTGGATAGACCAGGCTGCGATATTTATGGGACTTCTTCTCCCAGGGAACCTTGCTAAGCCGTTGAGAAAACCTCTGCCCAGCCTCGTAGAAGCGATCCCCAATCTGCTGCACCATCTGCGAATAGATCTGCTAATAATCCCTATCACGCTTCCTTAGATCTAGTGCTAGTTGCCTCAACTCTGTCGGTGTTAGCCCCTTTCATCTCTTTAGTAGAAGTATATGTCTGCCCACCGCAAGGTGTTATAGATCTCACATGCTAGAATCAGCTGGGCCTTTAACGCTCCCAATGTCTGCCTATCAGTATATGCCCTATACCTAAACCCTACGGTGGGCATCAACCAAGATATTGCACAGGGGTTTAAAAGCAGAATATTCCCGCCTCAGAGAGGCGAGGTTTTCAGTTATAAGTTCGATAAGCCTCACATTCAGGTTTATGGCAGGGAGGCAGTGGCTGTCTCTACGCTATCTAATAGAAGTACTGGGGTTTTTCGGAGGATCTTAC
>JAVVGE010000166.1:0-4877 GCA_032249255.1 Desulfurococcales archaeon
TATATGGATGAAGGCGATGTTGATGAGGAGTATATAGGCAGTTCTAGAGCTCTATTCCTTACCGGAATAACTCCAGCCCTCAGCGATAGCTGTTATAGAGCCTTTAGAAAGGCTATAGATACTGCTAGATCCAGGGATATTGACATTGTACTTGATACTAATATTAGAATGAAGCTCTGGAAAACCCCTGAAAGGGCTAGGGAGGCTCTACTACCAGTGCTGAGAGATACCAGGATTCTGATCACGAATAAAGAAGACCTAGCAGTACTATATCCGGAAGCCATGGATTCTAAGAAACAGCTTATTAACAAGCTCTTAAACCTAGGTATAGAGATGATCGTTATAAAAAAGGGTGAGGAGGGAAGCGAGCTCCATACAAGAGACGGGAAGGAGGTGTTTGAAAAAGCCATCGAGATCCCGATTATAGAGGACGTAATAGGTGCTGGAGATGCTTTTGACGCAGCACTTTTGGCAAGCCTATACAGAGGTATTGAACCCTCGCAAGCACTGAGATACGCAAACATAGCTGGAGCTCTAGTAGTTACTGTAAGAGGAGATATCGAGGCTCAGCCGACATGGGATGTGCTTGAGACACTATCAAGATATATGAGGGAGAAAATGGAATATATAAGGTGATTTATTATTCTGGGCACATTACATTTTAATACTTATTAAGTATTTTAGGTATATAGAGTTCGTGTGGTAGAGACTTGATACATGTCTAGAGAGGAGATATATACTATAGAACATGTTTTATATGGAACATATTAAATAATACGTTCCACCTTAGTAGGAGATGGTATACATGGCGTTTATGAGCATTCCAAGAAAAGCTTTAATATTACTGCCTATAATTATTATAGCTGTTGCAGTTGGGCTTATATACTATTTCACATCCTCTCCTACCCAACCAACATATCCAGTAAAACCAGTAACCTTCATAGTCCCATTTGCAGCAGGAGGAGGCACTGATGCAACGGCTAGAATGATAGCAACTCTCATTGAGAACATGACAGGGTGGAAAGTTATTGTTGAAAATAGGGTTGGTGGAGGAGGCTCTATTGGGCATCTAGCAGCTGCAACATCTCCGCCCGACGGCTATACAGTAGGTATCATAACATTTGAGCTTTCAACATATGCATGGCTCGGAATTGCTAATGTCTCATATAGAGATTTTAAGCCTATAATGATGTATAATAGGGATGCAGCAGCAATTATTGTAAGAGCAGATGCACCATGGAAAAGCGTTGCCGAGTTGGTCGAATATATTAAAGCAAATCCTGGAAAACTCAAAGCATCAGGAACGGGTAGAGGAGGTGTATGGGATATAGCTAGGATAGGATGGCTTAAAGCAGCCGGCGTAGATCCCTCAGCCCTTCCGTGGGTACCCAGTGCGGGGGCTGCACCAGCTCTACAAGATCTTATAGCTGGTGGTATAGATATATGCACATGCAGCCTGCCGGAAGCGGCGTCCCTTATAAAAGCAGGCAGGGTCCGCGCTCTAGCCGTAATGGATGATGTTAGAAATCCAGCTTTTCCTGATGTACCAACTCTTAAGGAGCTGGGCATCAACTGGTCCTTTGGCACATGGAGGGGTATTGCTGTGCCTAAAGATACTCCAGATTATATAGTTAAAATATTACATGATACGATAAAAAAGGTTATTGATTCGCAGCAGTGGAAAGATTTCATGAGCAAAAGCGGTTTTGGGATGGCATATATGTCTCCAGAGGAGTTCAGAAAATTCCTTGAGAATGACTTTAAAGTTGTTGGAGAGCTATTAAAGGCAGCCGGCTATATCTAAGAGACATGTTAGAGAGCTGATAATTCGTGAAAGATCTCTTAGCGGGGTTTTTAGGAATATCTTCTGGTATTACGTTTTTACTACTCGGCCTAGGAATGCCTGTTTTAATAGCAAAGGGATACCCAGGTCCATTCTTCTTCCCAATGATATCTTCTATAGTCTTAATGACAAGCGGTATGCTTCTAATGCTTAAATATCTTACCAGGCGGCACAGAATAAGAAAGATGGAAGAAAATAGCCTTTTAGAGAATAGAGAACTGCCAACTCTAAAAAGCTTTGTTGCATCCATAGGTGGTTTCATAGGTGGTAAGGGATATCTGAGTGTAACCATATTTTTAACTTCCCTAGCTGCTTATATATCCTCTATAAATTATATAGGTTTCCTTCTATCGTCTTTTATATTTATGTATATAGTTATGACTATCTATGGTGTGCGCATGATCGATGCAGTTATCTATAGCACTATAACGATCATCTTCATTTACATGCTATTTATAGTCATGTTCAAGATAGTAATACCAGAACCTATACTAGGATCGATTTTGCCGAGGTGATCTTATTGGATCTGTTAACATCATTTCAAATGATATTTCAGCCCCATATTATTGTAACTATGTTTCTAGCTGCATTATTGGGCGTCTTTGTGGGGTCCATGCCAGGTCTTACAGCTACAATGGCAACAGCTCTTCTAATTCCATTTACATATTTTATGGATCCTCTCGCCGGTCTCTCCATGATAATAGCCATGAGCTCTGTTGCAATCTTTTCAGGAGATATACCAGCGGTCCTCCTAAGGATTCCTGGAACGCCCGCCTCAGCAGCATTAACCATTGACGCCTATTATTTGGCGCGGAGAAAGCCTTTATCAACTCTTGGTGTAGATGCCTTTTGCAGTATGTTGGGGGGTCTGTTTGGAACTTCTATCTTAATATTTACTGCACCTATACTTGCTGACTTCGTTACCGGATTCTCGAGTGCTGAGTATTTTTGGCTTACCCTTTGGGGGTTGTCAATGGCTATTATCATATCTGCGGAAGACCCTTTAAAAGGCATATTAGGCGTGGCTATAGGGCTTCTGATCTCAAGCATAGGATTAGATCCTGTGTATGGGTATCCTAGATACACTCTAGGTATTCCCGATCTTCTTAGTGGAATTAGCTTCATACCCGCCTTGATCGGGTTTTTCGCAATACCCCAGCTTCTTTGGCTCATATCGAGGCCTAGAGAGAAATACGCGATCAAGTTTGAATCTAATGAGAGGGTCTTTGGCTTGATTGGCGAGGTTTTAAAGAAGTACAAGTTGGTTATCCTTAGGTCTGCTGGCATTGGAACATTTACAGGTGCTCTACCAGGGGCTGGTGCAGATATAGCTGCATGGACCTCCTATGGCGTTGCTAAAAGATTGAGCAGAAAGCCTGATGAGTATGGGAAAGGATCGCTAGAGGGTGTAGTTGCCGCAACATCAGCGAATAATGCAGCAATCCCCGGAGCATGGATTCCTCTTTTGGTCTTCGGCATCCCAGGAGACTCTATAACGGCAATAGTCCTGGGAGCTCTTTTAGCCCACGGACTAAGACCTGGTCCAACTCTGTTTCAAGAACAGGGGATCCTAGTGACAGCCCTATTTATGGCATTTGTGATAGCAAATATAATGATATTGCCCATAGGCTATGCTGCAATTAGGCTCTCAAGCCATATACTGAGGGTTCCTAATAACATATTAGCACCGGTAATAGCAGTGTTTTGCGTAATAGGTGCCTATGCTGTTAATAATAACTTATTCGATATCTGGCTAATGCTTTTATTCGGCATTATGGGCTATTTCATGGAGAGACTAGGGATCCCTATACCTCCTATAGTTCTAGCAATAATCCTAGGGCCAATGGTAGAGTTTAATTTCATAGCAACCTTGATCAAATCAGATCTAAATCCGATCATGTTCTTCTCAAGACCAATAGCAGCAGGTCTCGCTGTAATAACGATCACAACATGGGTACTTCCATTCATACTTGCTAGACTAAGAAGCCTGAGGTAATTAATTATGCTATATTAATGAAATGCTATTTTGAGTTAAAAGTCCTGTTTTGTTTGATCATTTCAAATTTAAAGATAAGATCAACATTATTTACCTATTTTCTCAGATGATCTTTAAAATACAAGCGATATCTTTGAGAAGAGATGGACTATATAGAGTAGTGTTAGCCATATTTAAGCGCTCCTCTTAATAGACCCTGGATTATGTATCTCTGCATAAACCCATAGAGAATTACCGGAACTATGCCTACGAACAGTGTTAGTGCAGCTAACCCCCCAGGGTCTACTATCTCTCCTCCCCATAGGAAGAATTGAATCGCTATTGGAACTGTATATATTTCAGGGCTTGAGATGAGGATTACAGAGAACAGAAGATCGCCCCATGATAATGTGAATGCAAATACAAATGCTGTAGCTATCGCCGGCAGGGATAGTGGAAGCACGATCCTTATGAGAACCTGCATTCTGGTAGCTCCATCGACTAATGCAGCATCCTCCAGCTCTTTCGGCATGTTGAGCATATAGCTCCTTATCAGGAGGGTCGATACGGGGACTGTATATGCTAGGTGAGCTATTGCTAGACCTAGTAGTGTGTTATATAGCCCTAAGATCCTGTAGATCATTAGGAGAGGTATAACTATTATAAATACTGGAAACGTGTATGAAAACACTATAAGCCCCTCAATCGAGCTCTTAAATCTACTTGGAATCTGGCTAGGGAGTATCCAGCTAGAAAGCCCAGGGCCACACTTATTAGAGAAGATATTAGAGAAACTATAAAGCTATTCCTAATAGCTTGGGATATAGGTATAGGGAGTGCAGCCCTAATACCATGCCCCCTAAAATATTCCTCAGCAGTTGGTGCTACAAGAGAGACTAGGTTCTGTAGCGTTAGCGTGCTCGGGATCCAGTTCCATGCATCTTCAGGCCTTGAGAAAGCTGTCTTGATGGGCCAATATGCAGGAATAATGATCCATGCAATTAATAAGAATATAGATATCCATATAACAATCCCTCTAATAATTTTAAAAATAAGGAT